>CAZLPC010000007.1:10957-14637 GCA_964561305.1 uncultured Anaerolineae bacterium | reverse complement strand
CTTGCAAAATGGTCAGCGCAACGCCCACACTAGGCCAACTGCTTCACCAACAATAGACTAAGCCTTGTGATTGCATAAAACGTTTGGCTAGACAATGTTTTTTTTTCGGGATATACTGTTTGCATAGCCGTTTGTGAGTGATCTTGGGAGCGAAGTGGATGCCGCTAAAGGGTAACCTAGCAGTTTTCACCACCACACAATTGTTAAACCTGATCAACCTTTCTAAACGAACAGGTGTTTTGACAATCTTTGAAGGGGTCGAAACAGGTGAACGCCTAACACTTGGTGATGGTGAAACACAAATAGACAAACTAGCTCCCGGTCGGTCGTTGGCAATACTAGCCTTCCGTGAGGGTAAGTTAATCTATGCAGAAATGGAAGGCAAAGACAGTCATTTAGCGGGGATTTTGAATCGTGCTGGTAAACTCAATGAAGAACAAGCGAAGCTGATTCGTCAGCGTGCCGAAGCCCGCCAAATTAACGACAAAGGCCTTGCCCTAAGCCTCATCAATGCCAATTATGTCTCGCGTAATGACATCATTCAAAGCATTCAAAAACATACCGTGAGCATCGTATTTGACTTGATGACATGGAAGCGCGAACCCTTCCAATTTGATGAGAATGTTCCTCCGCCCGACAACCGCATTTTAGTGCCCATCGATCTCAAAAATGTGATCATTGAAGGCACACGGGTAATGCACGAGCAAGCCGAGCTAGAAAAAGAAATTCCAAACCTCGACTTGGCATTGAAATTTACTGAAGACCCTAGCGCCATGCAAGGTGTAAAGCTAGGCAAGGCCGAGTGGCGAGTGGTGAGTTTTATCAACCCAAATAACTCCATCCGCCAAATTGCCAAAGCTTGTAACATGACCGATACCGAAATTCGCCGCATCGTTTATTCATTATTGCAAGCGGGGCTTGTATCGTTGGTCAAACCACAAGTGCCGGGCCGTCGGCATCAAACATCACAGCTTAACAACCAAAATAAGCCCGACCGCGATGTGGTCAACCGCTTAATTGGCAAGCTAAAGAGTATTAAAGCACCAACTAGCTAGCATTTATCTTGAATTTATTTATGGAAGAGTGAGAAAGCGGCCATGCAAACAGTCAAAATGGTCATCACGGGCCCATTTAGCTCCGGCAAGACCGAATTCATCAAAGCCATCAGTGAAATTGATGTTGTAACCACTGAGCGCGGCATCTCAAAAGGTACTCAAGAAGCAGATGTCAAAGAAGCAACCACTGTAGCAATGGACTTTGGTCGAATTACAGTTGACAACGACCTTGTGCTGTATTTGTTTGGCACACCCGGCCAACGCCGTTTCGACTTTATGTGGGAAATTTTGGCCGAGGGGATGCTGGGTTTTGTGGTGATGGTAGACAGCTCTAAGCCCGAAACTTTCAAAGAAGCCCGCAGTATCCTAGAGACCTTCCGCGCCTATGCCCCCACACCCTATGTGGTGGCGGCCAACAAGCAAGACCACGAAGACTCTTGGAAACCTGAAGACCTGCGGATTGCCCTGCGGATTGAAGATGAAGATGTAAAACTGTTGCCATGCATTGCCACCGACATTGACTATGTGCGTGAAGTGTTGTTAGAACTACTCTATTCGATTCTTGAAGAGATGGATAATAACTAACATGCTGACCGAGGGCGACCGCCACTCGGTCGGTCATGATCGCTTTTTAGTCGTGATGGCTGTCAGATGCACCAATCATGAAACACATGCAGACCGATAGGTTATGCCCCTATCTACTCGGCATGTTGTTTTTGTTTGTATAGACATAAGGTTGACAAAACTGTGCCATTATTAGTGACCGAACCACCGAACGCTGGCATCATTCACTACGAGACACATGGCCGTGGGCGGCCCGTGTTATTTTTGCATGGCTGGCTGGGCTCTTGGCAGCTATGGCGTAGCACCATTGAAGAAATCGGCAAAGAATTTAAGACCTATTCAATTGACTTTTGGGGTTTTGGTGACAGCCGCAGTGCTGGTGGCAGCGATAACAACCGTAACCTACAGGCTTTTCGGGTAGAGAGCTTTGTCGAAATGGTGAACCAGTTTATGGAGAAACTGGGTATCCCCAAAGCGGCTATTATTGGGCACAGCATGGGCGGCACGGTGTCACTTAGCACCGCCATTAAATATCCCGATAAAGTTGTTAAAACGGTCTGTGTTGGCTCTCCGATCGATGGCAACTCACTTAATTTGCTGCTGAAATTGTCGGGCATCCCGGCCTTTGCATTTATTATTTGGCGCTCGCCGGCTTTGCTGCGCTTGTTCTTAAGTGTCTATAGCCGCTTTATGGCCGCCGACGGCAATCGCATGTCAAAGATGATCACTAGTGATGTCTCTAAAATTACGATGGAATCGTTCTTCCAAAGCATTGGTACGCTCCGCAACACTAACCTTACCCCAGAACTAAGTAAGATCAACATGCCAGCATTAGGCATTTATGGCCGAAAAGATATTATTGTGCGCCCCCAACAACGCCATGTGTTGCAAGCGGGTGTGCCCCATGCCAACATTGTTTATTATGAAAACGCTGGCCACTTTCCAATGCTAGATGTAGAGCCAGAGTTTATTTCGGCTCTCCGCGCCTTCTTGAAAGAAAAATAATATCAATGGGGAATGGTTGTATTCCCCATAACTCATCATAAAGCCTTTTCATATCCCAGCCACCCATGGCTATAGTCAAAGCCAAGTTTTCGATTCAGCGCATACATAGGGTTATTTTCTTCGTTTTCGCCAATAATTTCGAGTGCGCCATAGGCCTGTGCAAAATCAATTGTGTAGACTTTCAGCGCAAGCGCGATATTCCGCCGCCGATAAGCACGGATTACACCCGTTAAACCAACATATAAAGTTTCTGGTTCGTCTGGATAGATCAACACGCCACTGATACCAGCCCACTCGCCCGTCGCTCGATCAAGCGCCACAAAAATGCCATTTAGATCAATTTCTGGCGCATCCAACGAGGCAGCAAATTCCGCTAGCGATTCTTGCGTGAAATCCTCAGAGGTAGGCACATCGGGAATGACATGCCAGCGCAAAGTCCACCATTTTTGCAACCAGTCAGTATCTTGGGCTTGCAGTTCGGCGATGCTGAGAATATCGATCCCTTGTTGTTTTACTGCCGCAAGTTGAGAGGCAAACTGCGCACGATTAAACGCCTCAACATCAAGCCGCGACTCTAACTCGCGGATCATTTGCACAAAGCCACGCCTTTGCAAAAAGGTTATTGCTTGAGCTTGATCCTCACGAGTGGTGGCTGTTAATAGCGTCGCGCCCCGCGCTGCCAAACGCTGAAATAAAATGTCATACAGCCAATGTCCCACGCCTTGCCCTTGATAGCTGGGAATCACCATAATTTTGACGAAATATTTATGGGGTTCATAAGCCCAAGGGGTCTCACTGGCCTGTGCGTATGCAATGGGGTTGCCATCGTGTTCGACCATCAGCCGTTCAAAGAAGTACTGTTTGTCCCATGTTGCGTCGTCGTGTTGTTTCCACTCTTTAGACGCTGGTTCACCCGGCCACGCTGCTGTATCGATGGCGATCAAAGCATCATAGTCGTGGTCACTGGATTGAAATGGGCGCAGTCGTAGGTTTGCAAGATCAATACTCATATTCAACGTGCCTATAAAAACAACAGGATGATATATAACGTTATAC
>CAZLPC010000007.1:0-10947 GCA_964561305.1 uncultured Anaerolineae bacterium | reverse complement strand
CCCAACAATGCCATGTGTTGCAAGCGGGCGTGCCCCATGCCAACGTTGTCTATTATGAAAACGCTGGCCGATTTTCGATTTAAATGTAGAGCCAGAGTTCGTCTCGGCTCTCTGCGTCTTCTTTAAAGAAAAACAGGGTAACTGAGTTTGCCTTATTTTTTGCCGTATCAAACACCTGCTATACAAACAACCTTTATTTAGAACTTCGTGAACAACATTTTCTGGAATAAGAAATATCTCTCTTATCAGGTGTAACTTGATTTAACCTAGATACTTATATCAAAGGAGAGGCCAGTGACTTCTGCCACACCCTCGTCATCTGCAATTTTGCGCCCGACACCACGCTCATTCCGTCGGTGGAGACGTGTCGCCCTATTGGTTCTGCTTGGAATCCTTGTATTCGCAATTGTGCTTATTGGTGGAACAGTGGTTATTGCGGCTTTCAATACGCCGCACGTTGAAAATGCACCTGTCGAGTCACAGACAACCCAGTTTGATGGTCGCTACTTAATAGTTGCTTCAGACGCGGATATGGTGGGTACAGCTTATTCAGACGGGCGGTTAATGCAAATAGCTGGGGATGTTGATACCCTTTCATTGGTACAACTTCCCCTCACCGACATATCAGCGCCTGTCATTAAATTGCCTGTATCAAATTCAGTTACATCATGGCCTCAAATCATTGCCGTTGCGCCAGATGGCAACACGATTTATGTTGTTGAGACAGCCGGCCAAGTAGATGATGATGTAACACAACTTAATCCTGATGATTTTCCAGCGGGGCGTTTGTTAACAGTGGTGGACATCAGCGAGGGAGCTGACAATGCAATATTGACAACAATAGAAGTTGGCAAAAACCCGATTCACGTCGCTATAAGCGCGGATGGTGCTTATCTAGCAATTGGCTTTAGAGGACAAGAGCATCTTTTGGCTATTTTGCCCACTAGCACCCTCAACGATCACACAACCTTTAACTACTTCCGCATTGAGCAAGCGAACGGTGACCCTAGTGAAGAAGTGACTGCGGTCTCGTGGCATCCCTCCGGTGATTTTCTCGCAGTTGGTAATGATCGTAGCGAGTTACAATTTTTCCGTGTAACTAACAACGCCGATGGCACTGTGACAATTGCCTCACATGGCAAACACCTTGACCTAGGCAACACAATCACCCATGGACAGTTTACGCAAGATGGACAATTTTACCTGACTGCCGAGATCAACTGGAACACTGCCCCCGCCCCGTTAGGTAACCTCATCAACCCCCCCGGTGAAATGATTGTAGTCCGATTTGATGCGAGTAATAACTCTGAGCATGAGGAAGTCTCGCGCATGACGGTTGGTCTAAGCCCAGAAGGGTTTGCGATAAGCCCTCAAGAGGATTTGATTGTCACCGTCAATATGGGTCGGACATACCTGCCAGATCTATTGGCCAAATTTATGCCAGCAGGCGAGTTGAACTCATTGACCCTACTGTCTTTCGATAACCAAACCGGACAATTAGCGGCCTTGGGTGAATATGGCTTTGAAGGGGTATTGCCAGAAGATGCCATGTTTGATGCTGACGGAGATGCGCTTGGTGTTGTGATCTACAACGAGCGTGAAGACCCTAATAATTCTGGATACGTCGAATTTTGGAATGTTATCCGTGAGGGATCAGAACCACAACTTGAACGTACTGCGGTGCGTGTACCAGTGGTGCGCGGCCCTCATGCTATAGATTTTATCCCCTAATATATCAATACATAAAAGGAGCATAAGGTGAGTAAACTCAAATTCCACGCTCCTTTTATTTGCCTTTAGTCGCCTGTGCCGCATATTTAACGCAGCACTGATAACGTTGTTTAGCGCGAGTTTTGAGGCAAGCGCCGACGCTTGGTGGGGGCTTTTGGCTTTTTGTCGCCACCCGTCACATGATCGTGTTGCTCATACGTGCGGTGCGCCGAGCCATTGCCGTTGCCATTCGAGGGACGGCGGCTGGGGCCGCTATCGCTGTCGGCTAGCTGTATTTGAATGGCTTTGCCCTTGATTTTGGTAACACGCTCACTATTGAGCACTGCGTCTACATATTGCTGGGGCACATCTACAAAGGTCTCATAGTTCAAGATTTTGATTGCGCCCAATACACGCCCCGGAATATCGCCGTGATTGGCAATGCCATAGACTACATCTGCGGGCCGCACTTCTTCGCGCCGACCCACATCCACTTTTAAGCGTACCATGCCCACTTCGCGCCCGCTTTCATCGCGTGCAAAGCGTTCACCACTGCCTTCACCACCGCGCTCACTGCTGCGTGCGCCACTGCGCTCGCTGCGATCACTACGGCTATGTGGCGATTTGACCTCGACACCATCGCGCTCTTTAATGTCACGAATTTCTTCAAGGGGGCGTTGATCTTCGTGGGCGCGTAAGGCTTGCATCGCAGCATTAGCGATGGTCTCAACGCTATAGCCCAACGATGCCAACTCTGTTAAAACGCCATCATCGCGCACTTCGCCCATTTGCGCCAAATAGTCCAACATATCTTGGCGAAACTGCAAGTCGCGGGCGTGTAAGACTTCTTCGCGGCTAGGCAACTTGCCACGTTGCATCGTCTTATTTGTGAATTGCTCAATCATCTTAAGGCTGCGGCGTTGCTTGGGCGAAATTAGCAAAATAGCAGCGCCGGCACGGCCCGCACGACCTGTCCGGCCAATCCGATGCACATACTCAATCGGCAATTGCGGAATGTCAAAGTTGATGACATGCGACACTTCAGGAATATCTACTCCGCGCGCCACTACATCGGTAGCAACGAGAATCGTGATATTCTGGGTGCGGAAGCGGCGCAAAATGCGCTCACGCTCGGCTTGGGGCAAATCGCCATGAATCGCTTCGGCCCGATAGCCGCGTGCCACCAATGTCTCCGATAATTCGGCGGCCCCAACTTTGGTACGGGTGAAGATCAAGGTGCTTTGCATGTCTTCAACTTCTAGTAAGCGACACAACGCCGGAATTTTGTCTTCTTCGCGCACCGTATAATAGCGTTGGGTGATGTTCTCGACGGTCATTTCTTCTGATGCGATAGAAATCAATGACGGATTGTGCATATAGCGTTGGGCCAAGCGTTTAATCGGTTCTGGCATGGTGGCCGAGAAGATCGCGGTTTGGCGACTGTTCGCATCGGTAGCGGCAAGGATGGCTTCGACATCATCAATAAAGCTCATCCGTAACATTTCATCGGCTTCGTCTAGCACCAAGTAACGCACAGTGCTGAGATTGAGCGCTTTCTGGCGCACAAGGTCAAGGACACGACCGGGCGTGCCGACAACTACATGCACGCCTTTTTCTAAACGACGGATTTGGCGCGAATAGGGTTGTCCACCATAAATCGGCAACACGCGCACGCCCAAAGCTGCCCCATACCGATGCACCGCTTCTGAGACCTGAATGGCCAACTCGCGGGTGGGGGTTAAGATCAAGCCATACACTGAGCTATCGTCGTGTTGTTGCAACATCGGCAAAGTAAAAGCCGCTGTTTTGCCTGTACCGGTCTTGGCTTGCCCAATCACATCTTCGCCACCTAGCAAGCGGGGAATCGCGTTGTTTTGGATAGCAGTGGGGATTTCATAGCCAAGCTCGGAAAGGGTTTGCAGAAGCACCGGGGCCAAGCCCAATGCCTCAAAAGAATTACTCATACTGACTCCTACGGCAAAAACCTACTCTGTGTGAATAGATAAGGAGCAGGTCGTTTGCATTTAATCCATATCATGTCCTTTAAGGATACGAGAATTTTGGCAAAATACAATGCGACATTCTACATAAATAGCGCCAATGAACTGTCAGCCGATAAATCTCTTTGACCTAGTATTGGCTATCATAAAATAGGTCAAGTGGTTGCTTTGTCAAATACATGATTGGATTATGCTATTTAAACGACATTTATTGGAAACTGGAGATACTAAACATGGATCAGGCCAAGCCGAAAAATCCCCAACCCCCTAAAGAAGAAAAGAAGCGGCCTCAACATACAGACGAGGATACGCTTGACAAAGAAACAGAAGAAGCCATTGAATTTGATGTGCGCTCCAACACACGCGGCCCCAGTTCTGAGCAATCGCAAGAAGGCGCTGGCATTCCTGATGATGAAGATGAAGATGATGAAGACACAGACGAATAGTTAATTTCTAAACACATCATCAGCCCCTATTGCTTAGATAGGGGCTGATGATGAGCTATTGCTAGTGCTGTGCCCATGCTCCCGTCGGATTTTTCTCGCCCGCTTCAATTCTCACTGCAAGGCGGTTTTCTTTGGGCGGGATGGGACAGGTAAAATTATCATTATAGGCACAGTAGGGTGCATAGGCCAGATTAAAGTTAACCACAAACCGATTGTCCCCTACCGACACCGGATCAAGGTAGCGCCCGCCACTATAGGTTTCGTCTTGATTGGTAGCATCCATAAACGGCAAGAAAAAATGGCCCGTGCGCTGGCTATAAAATAAGGTGAGAACAGCCGTTTCGCCATTTACCTCAAACGACACTTGTCCCCATTTCAAAAATTCTTGCTGAGTGCCAGTGGTGGTTTGCATAATGATGGTCTCTTTAATGCCAAATTCAGACACCTCCAGCGCTAAATCTAGGGCTGGGTTTGGTTCATAATAGGCTAATCCATCAAAGGCCTGCTGTTGCTCTATAGTAAGTGGCGATTGTGGATGTGACTTGAAAAAAGTGTCTTTTTGACGGCGAAAATCGAGCAATTCGTGATCAGTCATCGTGAAATATACTCCTTATTAAAGTTTATGAAAGAATGATAGACATTAGCGTCCAAACAAAAACGCCAGCAAGTGGCAGGCTGGCGTTATATCTTGTGCGGAGGGAGAGGGATTCGAACCCCCGGTGACCCAAAAGCCACAACGGTTTTCGAGACCGCCCCGATCGTCCACTCTGGCATCCCTCCAGTGGGTCAACTATTTTTGACCTTCAGCGCGTAATCGTCCAAAAAATGCCCGCAACAACGCTGCGGCCTCATCTTTTAGCACACCACTACTGACTTCAACTCGATGGTTAAGGCTGGGGTGTGAAAGAAGGTCTATCACACTGCCGCCTGCGCCGCCTTTGGGGTCAGTGGTGGCAAAAACAAGGCGTGGTAATCGTGCAAGAATCATCGCGCCTGCACACATTGGGCATGGCTCTAGTGTGCAATAAAGCGTTACATCTTCTAGCCGCCAGTGTCCAATTACCCTTGAAGCAACCCGCAGCGCCAAAACTTCGGCATGTGCGGTGGGATCATTGTCTAGCTCGCGTTGATTACGTCCTGTGGCGATAATTTGGTTGCGATACACAGCGACTGCGCCAACGGGCACATCGCCATGGTGCATTGCTGATTTGGCTTCTTGTAGCGCCAAGCGCATCCAAAATTGGTCGTCCATAGTTAATAGCCGATTATAGCCGCCACAGCGCCTGTGTCAATGATGATGTTCTCATGATTAAGATGATAGCAGCTTGCTAGTTGTCTTCTATTTTAACAGACAACACCACGCTACGATCTAGTACACTATCTCTAGCATGTAGCTCAAGGCTGCCGCTCTCATAATCAAATGGGTGATCAAAACACCCGATAAAAACAACATCATCGGGTGTTAAGATTCGATCTCGATATATTTTTTCCACGCATCAGGGCCATTGCCAATTTCAATGACCATATAGTTGGTGCGCGGCCTACGTGGCTCCCACCTTAGCTTCATCCCTGCTTCGCCGGGCAACCGACCACCTTTTCGCCTATTGCAGACATAGCAGGCACAAGCGGTATTAGTCCACACATCCTTACCACCCCTGCTTTTGGGCACAATGTGGTCAATGGTCATGTCGGCCTTGTGCAACAGCTTGCCTTGCAGCATATCGCCGGGGCGCACCCCACAATAAATGCAGATATAGCTGTCGCGCAACAGAACGGCACGGCGGCTCCATTGGGCTTTACGACGCGGAACGTTGATGTAACGGCGCAGGGCAATAACAGACGGAACGGCGAACTGATCGCGCACTGAGCGCAAGACTTCGCCCGATTCTTCGAGGACGACCGCTTTACCCGCCAACACAAGATTGATGGCACGGGGGACGTTAATGATACTTAGTGGCTCCCATGTGCTGCCATTCAGCAAGAGAACCCTGCCTTCTGGGGTCAAAGTTGCCTTCTCCTTAACAACTTACACTAAATTGATGATGAAGCCATTCTCATTATATGATAAATCGCTCTTTTGTGCTAGAAAGCACAAGGTAAAAAATAGCATACTTTTTGCAACTTGTGAACTGTTGTGACCCATTAGAGAGTTAAAATCTTTTTTATTTGGATTTGATCTGTTGACAAATGCTTTATTGTGTCATACACTGCAATATAGATCTTGGAGGAGAACAATGAGTTTATCAACACAACCCAATAGTTCTGGTGAGAAACTCACAATCCAACCAGATGCCGTGTACTCTCGAAGAGAAGCAGCCGATACGCTCGGTGTGAGCCTAAGTACACTGAAGAAGCTCATTGATCAAGGCTACTTGCAAGTATCACAACCGCCCGGAATGCGGCGCGTGTTTATCAAAGGTAGCAGCATTCTAGCAATGCTCGATCAGACGGTGGTTTCCCACCACAAAATCGGTTAGTCTAGTAAAAAAAATACTGTCAATCACGGCAACTTGCCGTTAATGCACGTCCAATAAGGAGTAAAAGACAAATGGTTAGCTATCGTATTCTCGCACACGATGTGCCTAGCGCCGATTCACAACTGAATATCGGCTTCACCCGTATTTGGGGTGAAATGGGCCTTGGTGCGTCGGACATGACACCCGATTTGGGCCTGTCCACGATAGTGACCGATGTCGCCTTTATTGGACACAGCCCGGCCCTGCTCAACCCTGAACCCATGGGTGTAAAAGGCCTTGATGAGCAATGGCAAGCAGGCGGTAGCGATAGCTCTATTAGCAGCATTAGCAACCCGCATCGTGATGAACACAATGACTTCAGCAGCTTAACAACCGAATTTGCAACGGGCCCTATCAGCAGGCTCGGCCTCGAGAGTGGAGGGATTGCGTCTTGCCGACCACCCTCATAAACTCACGGTAAGTCTCACCAGACTCGATACGATTCCATTACCGGGACGTAGGGCCGCAGCTAGCAAATGCTAAAGCGCCCAACGTCTCGGTAATTTTTTTATACAGCACATATCAGGTGAGCAAAAAACTAATGAATACCAAAACGCTACGTTTAGATGTGATCCAATCCAAGATCAGCGAAGCACAACTGGAATCATTATTGAAGACCTTAGATCGTTTACATGAAGCGGCAGCCAATCAAGATTTGGCGAGCGAGACCAACCTAGACCCCGAAACACTGGTCGGTTGGCTAGAAGATATTATCTTTACGGCCCAAGAGGCTATTGAAGAAGTGCAGCAACATGTAACCGAGCAAGACCGAGAGCTAGCAGACATCCCCGGCCAAGCCGTGTTGAAAGTGTATTACAAAGGTTAATCTGAAAATTTATTGTAAAGGAGCAAGATATGATTCTTCAATTCAAAATCCCTCCGGCTTATCAGGGCAAGCTAACCCGACAAGTTATGGACGACTTATCGCAAATTTTAATATGTACAAAGGAGTTCTGGTATGGCTACCAACGCATCGGCGGACGGTTTGATACCAAACAATATTAGTTCGGAACGCAGTACCAACCCAGACAACTATCTGCTGCAAGCAGAAAACACAGATACCGAAGACGCGCCCCCCGTGTGGTGGGGGCAGCATTCAACCCAAGCTGGTAGTACAGAGATGATGGACAATGCCATTGGGGAGTGGTTGTGGTGAGGCAGGTTATGCCTTGATAGAGATGTGATGTATTGGTATAAGATCATCGCATAACCCCTCATCACCACCACTCCTCAATAAAAAAGCGCCCTGTAGAAAAACCTTCACAGGACGCAGCAAATACGCACCAAATTTTTGAAGTATCTTTTTTATCCTATAGTAGCGCGCAAGCGTCGCACCACAAAAACAATACCCAATAGCCCAATACCCATAACAGCCAGCATAGCGAGGCCTTCTGGTGTGGTAGCATCGGTCGTCACCAACCCAGAAGTGGGTAGCACGTCGGGTGTAATAATGAGTACTGTGCCCGATGGGACGGGTTCAACCGTTTCGGTAAGGGTGACAACAGGCAAGGCTGTGCGGGCAGCAGCAGTAGCCGTTTGTAAAAAGGGCGAAATGGGGGTGTCGGCAATGACCCCTTGTGTTATAGTGACGGTAGGCGTAAATGTCGGTGTGGGTACATCTGGAGCCAAGCCCCGCGCCCGAATGATTAAGGTACGTCCGGCCAAAATAACAACAGATTCGGTCACGCGGCCTTCAATCACTTCAAATTCGACAGCTTGGCCTTCAATAAACAATGTATATACACCGGGCAACAGGTCTACCACAAGAAAATACGTTCCCGGCTCACCGGGTAAGGTGATAACACCTTGTCCATTGGGGCCAATTTGAATCGGAATGCCCTCTTCATCGCCACCGGGTGGGGGCGTAGGACCGCCTTGGGCTGGGCCGCTTTGTGGGGGCGGGGCATACACTTTCATAAAGCTGGTGTTTAGGTCGTTGGGGTTATACCCCACGGCTTCCTCACTTTGGGGCGGGGCAATGATGGTTTCGATAATGCTGAATAGTAAAGCCCGATTGGCTTCAAACTGGCCGACCGGAGCTGCCACTGAGCCAAAAATGAGATAGTCATCGAACCCCAAGAAAATGACATAACCTTCTTCAATTTGGCCCCGCAACACACCAACCCGTGCAACATTGGCATTAAGAAGGGTTGGGATGGTTCGAGGCGCTTCGAGAATTTCTGCGCCGTTGGCTTCAAACTCGGCAAGCCCTATTGCCACATAAGTTTCTATCGTTGTCTCATCAAAAACTGTCGCCCCCAATTCTTCTAGCGAAAGAATGGTTAGGCGGCCACCTAAGCCAACATCAGCAGGATTATCGAGTGTTTCAGTTACGCCAGCCCTAAAATCTAACCCTTCAAACGATTCTGAGAATATGATTTGATTGGGAGCAGGATAGGCAGCATTCCACTCGATAGGGATACGTACTGAAAAAGTATCGTTAAACAACAATTGCTCATCACCAATCAGCGAGTCTTGACTGATTGAGGATGCTTCAGCGATAGGTGTTGATAACACCGTGCTGGCGATAGTGGGTGTGGGCGAGACGGTTTGTTGCTGGGCACGGGCTGTTGCGCGTTGATCAAACTCGCTGATTTCTGCGCTCAGGGTTAGGGCAATAATGGTTGGGTCTTCGGTAGGTGTCACCGAGGCATCAATTGTTGGGGTTAGGGAGGGAGTGGCGGTTGCTGCCACCGTTGGCGACGGCCGGGGGTTAAATTGACGGTCACCATCATCCCGATAGATGAAGATTGTTACCCCTTGTTGCACAGGGTTGCCATTGGCATCGCGCAGTTCAAAGCCAACCTGCACCGTTGGCAAAGGCGTGGGTGCATTGGCGGTTTGGGTTAGGGCAAAGGCTGTTTCAAGAGCGCCTTGTGTTTGGGTGGCGGCGATGGCGATGCTGGTTTGGCTGGCCGCTACTTGGGTATTGATGGTATCTTGTGTCGAGCGCACATTGGCTTCTTGGGTCAATATATCGCCTGCTTCGGCAGTAATGGTTGAAGCGGCATCTGTCCCACGTTGGAATTCGACAGCGACGGCTGTTTCGGCAACTTTGGTAAACTCGGCGGCATTAAATGTTTCAATATAGGCAGCTGTTTCGATGGCGCTGGTATCTTCAGGACCGGAACTAATGCCGACAATTGCCGCCACAACAACGGCAAATGTCGCCAGCAATGATCCGCCAGCAAACAAGAAAGTGCGGTTAATGCTGCTTTGCTGTTGTTCTTCAAAAAGTTCGTCTTCAAAATCATCACCCGATAGCGACGTGCCCTCTAAGTCTAATTCGTCGCCAAGGCCTTCATTAAAAATATCGTCCAGATCGTTAAAATTGCTCATTCAGTGATTTGCTCCCTCTAGGTAGCATAATGCAGCCTAGTGTCGAACAGCGAGAAGGTTCTTGGTTTACTGTCTACTATCGCCCATAACTTCTAAATTTGCCAGTGGGATCGGAACGATCTCACGATTGCGAACACGTACCTCTGCGATTAACGTGCGTAATCCATTGGTTAAGCGTACAGGCGTATTTGGTAAGCGCACAACTTCAACAATCTCGCCCAGATAAGGGGCGGTGCGCACTCGCACTTTCATTCCGACAACCAACGGCGATTCAGTATCTGCATCTACGGCGCTAGTAATTGATCCCGGCAGTAATATCTCAGGACGGTTGGTCTCCCAGCGTTGGGGCAACACAGCATCAAACGCGCCTTCATTGTCTTTATGCTTTCGTAACAAATCATAGCTGCGACGGGTTACGCGGCGGTCGCCAAACCCCTCGGTTAAAATAATAGGTACATCCAGCATCATCGCGGCTTCGCGCAGATAAAATGCCATAGACGGCGCAACCAAGCCACCCAATTGAAGTTGGGCGACAAGGCGCAAGTCTTCGGCTTCAATAGAACGTTCTAGGACATAGACACGCTTGCTAATTTTGCTGAATAGCTTACTTTGCTCTTCCACAAGGCTGGCCAGCCGATTTTCGGGTTCTAGGTCAAAGTTGCCAAAGCCAAAACGACCATTACCCCATGCACCCTGAATCAAAACGCCTGTCGAGCGAATTTTGACACCACGTTCAAGCACCTCGACCACTCTACCCGGTATACGAGCATGAACTTGCACTAAGCGCGGATTGGCCCGTAAAAAAACGCGCCCATTTTCGATCAAGTTTATGGTTCCGGTGGCTGGGGCTTTGGGCACACGTTTTTGCTCGCGGCGGCGGCGGGGCTTAACCAACGGCATACCTGCTTCAACCCGTTGCTCTACCTCTACTAGCCA
>CAZLPC010000006.1:15577-21134 GCA_964561305.1 uncultured Anaerolineae bacterium | reverse complement strand
AGGGGGTGATCGGATGGCTGAAGATGGCCTTAGTGACCTTCGACCCAATCTCGACACCATAAACTACCCAAGAGAGGATCACCCCTGATGAACAGCAATAGCAACACCACAACCGATACCGTCTTTATTTTTGACACCACCTTGCGCGATGGAGAGCAGTCGCCGGGCGCGACGCTCTCTAGCGCCGAAAAACTAGAAATTGCCCGTCAACTGAAGTTGTTGGGTGTAGACATCATCGAGGCTGGCTTTCCGGCGGCCAGCCCCGATGACTTCGCTGCTGTAAACCGCATCGCCCAAGAAGTTGGCACAGCCGACGGGCCGATTATCTGTGGCTTGGCGCGTGCTGTCGAGTCGGATATTCGGACGTGCTGGGAGAGCATCAAAGACGCTGCCAAGCCGCGCATTCACACCTTTTTGGGCACAAGCGACATTCATCTGCAATATCAAACCAAACTCACCCAAGCCGAAGCCCTAGAGCGCGTGCGCGAAATGGTGACATTGGCCCGCTCTTTGTGTGCCGATGTCGAATTTAGCCCGATGGATGCAGGCCGCACCGACCCGCGTTTTTTGATTGAGGTGTTGACGATAGCGGTCGAATGTGGCGCAACCACGCTCAACATTCCCGACACAGTTGGCTATGTTACGCCCGAAGAATATGGCGAATTGATCGCTAATCTGATCGCCGAAACACCCGGCGCAGGGCCGGGTAGCGGGGTGATCTGGTCGGTGCATTGCCACGACGATTTGGGCTTGGCTACCGCCAACTCACTGGCGGGTGTGGTGGCGGGTGCGCGGCAAATTGAATGCACCATCAATGGTATTGGCGAACGTGCTGGCAACACCTCATTAGAAGAGGTAGTGATGGCCTTGCACACGCGCCCCCAATACTACAACATGCGTACCAACATCAACACCAAGCATATCACACGCACCAGCCGCATGGTCAGCAACTACACCGGAATGCCTGTTCAGCCCAATAAGGCCATTGTGGGTGGCAATGCCTTCGCACATGAGGCCGGCATTCATCAAGACGGCGTTTTGAAAGAGCGCACTACTTACGAAATCATGACCCCGCAATCGGTAGGGCTGCATTCTAGCCAACTGGTGCTGGGCAAACACAGTGGCCGCCATGCGCTAAAGGTACGCTTACAAGAATTGGGCTATAGCGTTGAAGGCGATGCGCTCAATCAAGTATTCGCCCGCTTTAAAAACGTGGCCGATGCCAAGAAAACAGTTACTGATGCCGATTTAGAGGCACTAATGGCCGATGAATTTGGCGGCCCTCAAGAATATTTCCATCTTGCTGACTTGCAAGTGGTCTGTGGCACGATGGGAATGCCCACCGCCACCGTAAAAATTGCCATACCCAATGGCGAAACCTCGATTACAGCGCGGGTTGGCACTGGGCCTGTGGATGCTTGTTATCGGGCGATTGATGCAGTTATAAACATGCCCAATGTGCTGCTAGAGTACAGCGTGCATAGTGTCACAGAAGGCATTGATGCGCTGGGCGAAGTAACGGTTCGCATCACCCCCGGCGATACTATAGACGAGTCGCTGCTGACTTTTGGCGGCTACGGGGCCGACAGCGATATTGTGGTGGCCAGTGCCAAAGCCTATGTGGCTGCCCTAAACCGCATGATCGCCGCGTTGGGTACAGACAACATTCCCGCCGAGGGCCAATCTTCTGCGATTGGTGTAGGCGATTAATCGAATTGATAAACAAGGAATTTTAAGCAATGGCAAAAACACTTTTTGAGAAACTATGGGATGCACATGTGGTGGCCAGCCCACCCAACAGCCCCGCTATTTTATATATTGATCTCCACCTCATTCATGAGGTGACATCGCCACAGGCCTTTACAGTACTCCGCGAGCGCGGTCTAAAAGTGCGCCGTCCGGGCCAAACCATCGCCACGATGGATCACAGCACGCCCACCACACCCCGCGGCGATGACGGCATTATCCCCGTTACCGATAGCATGGCCCGCGCCCAACTGGATCAGTTGGTAAAAAACTGTCAAGACAACGGCATTCGGGTATTTGAATTGGGCACAGAGCATCAAGGCATTGTGCATGTTATTGGCCCCGAACTGGGCCTAACCCAACCGGGCATGACCATTGTCTGTGGCGACAGCCACACCAGCACCCACGGCGCATTTGGCGCACTGGCATTTGGCATTGGCACAAGCGAAGTCTCGCATGTGTTGGCCACCCAAACACTGTTGCAATATAAGCCAAAAACCTTTGAAATCCGCGTAGATGGCCAACTTGCCGATGGCGTGGTGGCCAAAGACATCATCCTAGCGATCATCGCCAATATCGGCGTGGGTGGTGGCACAGGCTATGTATTGGAATACACCGGTAGCGCCATCCGTAGCCTGAATATGGAGGCGCGGATGACCATTTGTAACATGAGCATTGAGGCGGGCGCACGCGCTGGCATGATCGCGCCCGACGACACTACCTTTGATTACATTATCGGACGACAACATGCCCCCAAAGGCCAAGCATGGGAAGATGCACTAGACTATTGGCGCACACTGCCCACTGACGACGGCGCAACCTATGATCGCCAATTTGTCCTCAATGCCGATGAACTTGTGCCGATGATCACCTATGGCACAAACCCCGGTATGGGGATGCCCATTACAGGCCGCGTACCCAATCCCGCCAAAGTGGGCGATGCCAGCGAGAAAGCGGGCCTTGAGAAAGCACTGGCCTATATGGGCCTACAGCCCGATCAACCCCTGTTGGGGCAGCCTGTGGATGTGGTGTTCATTGGCTCCTGCACCAACTCGCGCATTACCGATTTACGCCTTGCTGCCGAAATGATCAACGGGCAACGTGTAGCCGACAATGTGCGTGTGATGGTTGTGCCCGGCTCTCAGCAAGTGAAGAAACAAGCTGAAACCGAAGGCCTCGATCAAATCTTTAAGGCTGCTGGCGCAGAATGGCGCGAAGCAGGCTGTAGCATGTGCATTGCCATGAACGGCGACCAATTACAGCCCGGCCAATACGCGGTTAGCACCAGCAACCGCAACTTTGAAGGGCGGCAAGGACGCGGTGGGCGCACCTTCCTCGCCAGCCCATTAACCGCCGTGGCCACGGCGCTGACAGGCGTAGTCACCGATCCACGCAGCCTTGTCCGTGCCACCACGCCCGTTGAAGTCCGTTAAGGGGGATGTGATGGAACCGATTAAACCATTTGCCAGCACTGCCGTACCACTACCCATCGAGAATATTGATACCGACCAGATCATCCCGGCCCGCTATCTGAAAGTGACCGATAAATCCAGTTTGGCCGAAGGTCTCTTTACCGATTGGCGCGAAGACCCCAACTTTGTGTTGAACAATGAGCGTTATAAGGGCGCTCAGATTTTGGTGGCGGGGCATAATTTCGGTTGTGGATCGTCGCGGGAACACGCACCATGGGCGCTCAAGGCCTATGGCTTCCGCGCCGTGATTAGCACCTATTTTGCCGATATTTTCCGTAATAACGCGCTTAAAAATGGCTTGCTGCCGATTGTGGTAGATGCCGATACCCACCAGCACATTTTAGATATGATCGAAGAAATGCCCCAAATGGCGCTTCAAGTGGACTTGGCGACGCAAACCGTCACGCTGCCCAATGGCCAAGCCGTCACTTTTCCGATAGACGACTTCTCAAAGACCTGTCTGTTAGAAGGCATTGACGAAATGGGCTATTTATTTAACCAATTGCCTGCTATTGAAGCCTACGAAGCCGACCATCCGCCACGAGTAGCAACAGGGGGTGGATAATGGGGGTTGCCATATATGACACTACCCTGCGCGATGGCACACAAGGCGAGGGCATTTCGCTGTCGGTAGATGACAAAGTGCGGATCACACGCTTGTTAGATGACTTGGGCGTGGCCTATATTGAAGGCGGTTGGCCCGGCAGCAACCCTAAAGATATGGCCTATTTTCAAGCCGTGCAATCGCTTAGTTTGCGTCATGCCAAGGTGGCCGCCTTTGGCATGACGTGTCGGGCGGGTAGCCAACCCGCCGACGATCCCAACATTCAAGCGTTGGTAGAGGCAGGGACACCAGTTGTAACGGTCGTTGGCAAGTCGTCGTTGCTGCATGTGACCGAAGTGATTAACACCACGCCCGAAGAAAACTTGCGGATGATCCAAGCCAGCCTTGCCTATCTCAAATCGTTGGGTAAAGAAGTGGTGTATGATGCCGAACACTTCTTTGATGGCTACAAATTAGATGCTGAATATGCACTCACCACCTTAAAAGCAGCCGTACAAGGTGGCGCAGATGTGGTGGTGCTATGCGATACCAACGGCGGTACAATGTATTGGGAAGTAGAAGAAATCGTGCAGACGGTGAAGGCAGCAATCCCAAGTGCCCAAATCGGCATTCATACCCATAACGACGGCGAATTGGGCGTAGCCAATGCGTTGGCGGCGATTCGGCAAGGCGCAACCCATGTCCAAGGCACCATCAATGGCTATGGTGAACGCTGTGGCAACGCCAACTTATGCAGCATCATTGCTGATCTGGAACTAAAACTAGGCCTACAAGCCTTGCCAGATGGCAATATTCGCAAACTCACCACTGTTTCGCGCACCGTAGATGCTATTGCCAACCAAACGCCGAACAATGGCTTGCCCTATGTGGGTAAAAGCGCCTTTGCTCATAAGGGTGGCATTCATGTGGCTGCGATGCGAAAACACATAGATAGCTATCAACACATAGACCCAACCGTTGTGGGTAACGAAATGCGCTTTTTGGTATCGGACTTGTCGGGGCGTGGCAACATTTTAAGCATCGCCGAGGCCTTTAACTTAGATGCCCAAGACGAAATCGCACGGAATGTCCTCTCGCGCATTAAAGAGCTAGAGTATCGTGGCTTTGTGTTTGAAGGGGCCGAGGCTTCAGTAGCAATGATGCTGCACCGCGCCCAGACCAGCTATGTTGCGCCCTTTCAATTGGTAGATTACATGGTACTGGTCGAGCAACGCCAAGGGCGCGGCATGGTGACAGAAGCCACCGTGAAACTGCTCGTGGGCGACGAGGAATTTTACACCGTCGCCGATGGCAATGGCCCTGTAAACGCGCTCGACCGCGCTTTAAGAAAAGCCTTGTTGCCTGTTTATCCTAAATTAGCGAGTTTTTATCTGACTGATTACAAGGTACGGATTGTGGATGGTGATCAAGCCACTGGCGCGACCACCTGCGTTTTAATAGATACCCAAAGCGGCGGCCAGCAATGGAGTACCGTCGGGGCCAGCACCAACATCATCGAGGCCAGTTGGTTGGCGTTGGCCGATTCTGTAGAGTATGGCCTGATCTGTGTGGAGACAACAGCATGAAAGCTACAATTACCCTCTTACGTGGTGATGGCGTTGGGCCCGAAGTGATAGATGCCGCTGTGCAAGTCTTGTCGGCATTGTCTCACGACTTCACTTTTCACGATGCGCCGTTTGGTATTGCAGGCATTTTAAGCACAGCTAGCGCCTTTCCAGACGAAACACGCCGCTTGTGTGAAAGCGCCGATGCGGTGCTGTTGGGGGCCGTGGGT
>CAZLPC010000006.1:0-15567 GCA_964561305.1 uncultured Anaerolineae bacterium | reverse complement strand
CATGCCTTGCGGAAATCGACCATCACGTGCAGCGTGGCCCGGCGGGCAGCACACCGCCCGGCGCACCCCGTCCAGAAGCGGGCTTGCTTGACATGCGCAAGCACTTTAGCCTCTTTGCCAACTTGCGCCCCGTGAAAACCTATCCTGCACTGGTGGACCATGCGCCGCTAAAACCTGAACTATTGCAAGATGTGGATATTTTGTTTGTGCGCGAGTTGACGGGGGGTATTTACTTTGGCCCCCGCCAAGAACCACCCACGACCTTTGACAAAGATAGCGATGCCAGCGCCCACGATACACTGGTGTATTCGGCGTGTGAGGTGTCGCGGGTGTCGCGAGTCGCTTTTGAAGCCGCACGCGGTCGGCGCAAAGCAGTTGCATCAGTAGACAAGGCGAATGTCTTGGCTTCGTCGCGGTTGTGGCGGCAAACAGTGGAGCAAGTGGCGGCTGAATATCCTGATGTGGCGGTGTCGCACCAATTAGTAGACTCTTTCGCTATGCAACTGATGACACGCCCCGCCACATGGGATGTGGTGGTAACGGGCAACATGTTCGGCGATATTTTGAGTGACGAGGCCAGCATTTTGGCGGGATCGCTTGGTATGTTGCCCTCGGCCTCGCTCAATGAAGGCGCATTTGGCGTGTACGAACCTGTGCATGGCTCTGCCCCCGACATTGCCGGACAAGGCATTGCCAACCCTATTGGTACTATTCTTAGTGCGGCGTTGTTGTTGCGCCATTCTCTACAATTATCAGATGATGCAGCCCGCATTGAAGCGGCTGTAGAAGCCGTTTTAGCCGATGGTGGGCGCACCGCCGATATTGCTGGCGGCGGCCAACGCATCAGCACCAGTGAATTTACGCAAGCGGTTATTCAGAAGCTCTAGGCCAATGATAAAAGTGGGTTGGTTTTGGCTGAAACGCCTGCGACAACTGTCGTGGTTGCTCGCAATGTTGATCTAAAACCGGCCCACCGACCCATTGCCCCTGAAGTTGCGTGTAGCATTGACAAAAGTTAACTGGCTCGTTTTCGCCGCGCCACATCACATAACGAACCCGGGTGATTACGCATAGCTCGGTTTCATTTTCGCGCTCAATATTCCCCATAGAAAAGCCAAAGCCACGTTTGTCGTCGGTATCTACATCAAACATCCGCAACCTGTGGTTGGGGCGATCACTAAGATTAATGATAAATTCGCCCTCGACCAACACCGTGATCACCACACACGGCGACAACATGAGACCAAACCACAGCGCCAATATCACCCCACACCCCAAGCGCCGCGCCAACTGAAACGGAGTCATTTTGGTGGGGGCGGGTTTTGGTGGTGCGGTGGGTGGTGCTTCGTCGGTTGTGGGGGCAGAAAAAGTGGCTTGCAAAGCCGCGATCATGTCGCTGGCGGCGCGAAAACGACGACTGGGCTGCTTGGCTAAAACTTTTAAGAACACCTCATCTATGGCGCTGGGCAAGGCAGGATTAAGGTGCGTGGGAAGTTGGGGCGTGTTATGGGTGATTGCATCTTGCAAGCCGTCGGTTGCTTCTGTGCTAAAGGGTAGCTGGCCCGTTAGGCATTGAAAAGCCACCACCCCCAACGCATAAATATCACTGGCCCTTGTAACCGATTCACCGCGCCATTGTTCAGGCGCTAAATAGGCCGATGTGCCTTTGGGTACATCTAACCCTAACAGGCTATAGGTTTCTTGCATTAACGCCAACACGCCTAAATCAGCTAAATATGCCTTGCCGTCGGCATCAAATAAGATATTGCTGGTTTTGACATCTTGATGAGTGAAGCCTTGTCTGTGCAGATAATCGAGCGCATCGGCTATTCCTGCCAATTGTGCGAGGATTTCTGGGGATGAGAGGGTACTTTGCTCTGAAAGACGATCTTCTAGTGAGGCAACCAAGCGCGGCATTACCAAATAGGGAACTGTGCCTTCCACCCCATAGTCGTGCAGGCGCAACAAATGGCGATGTTCAAGTTGCACCAGTGCTTCTAAGGTCATCTCGAAGCGTGTTTTAAAGCTGGCATCGTCGGTGAGGGTATCGGGTAGCGTTTTTAGTACTAGCTCTGGGCGATTTTGCACTGTATACAGTTTGGCATAGCTACCGGCTGCGACGATAGCTTCTGGGCGATAGGCCCCCAATTCTCGGTTCAACATGACGCATCACCACCGTTTCCACTTCATCTACGTAGAATAACCTTAACACCAACCGTCTAAGCAGTGCCATTAAAAGATAATGAACAGATTGAAAGGACAATTTTATGCGTGATATGTTTCTTATCGGGCTTTTGCTGCTCGTGATTGGCGTTGCAACACCGATAAGCGCCCAAACCGATGCTACACTACGTCTTGCGCCACACTCCAACCGCTATAGCCTAGACGTACCCACCGATTGGGTCACCACCCAAGATGGGGTGCGTGGACTAAGTGGAACATTTGTGGATGAAACATTGGCCATTGCCGATAGTGAAGCGGCTATGCAATCACTTCAATCCAATAATCCCGACTTGCCCGTCGCTGGCAAAACCTTAGTGGCCGATATTTTTCCCGTAGCGACCATTACGGGAGGACAAACATTTAGCTCGTCGCAAGCATTGTTTGAAGCCCTGTTGCAGGCCGAAGCCGAAAATGCCACTTTCTTCACGGCAGATGGGCGCGACACAGCCCAAGTTGAAAATTATCCCGGCCCGCCTTATGGCAACAATGAATTTGCGGGCCTAACCATGATTCTTGACGACAATCTAATCTATTTTATGGTCTATGCTGGGCCAGATGCCACAGCTCTAGCAGAATTGGCGAGTATTGCCGCTAGCCTAGTCGTAAATCCCACTAACATCGCCGACTTGACACTTGCCGACACGTTGGGAACCGAACGCACTTTTGAAGCCAATACCTTGCAAGTACCGCTTAACACTGGCTGGATGGTGCTATCGGCAGGCACGCCCTACCCCGGCCTGCCTAGCATGTATATGATTTTGCCTGAATCAACCACGCTGGACTATATTCTTGTGCCGTCGTTCGACTCACCGACCTTGCCGGGCGCATTCATTCAGGTGCAGGTTGTGCCTTACGATGCCCGCTTCAGCAGCGCAGATTATGTCCCTACAGAAGAAGACCTAAGCTTTTTGATGGTCGAAACGCTGGCGGCCACAGGGGGCGAACCCGACCTAAATGCCGAAGAACTAATTTTAGCTGGTGTCTCGGCCCAACGCATCAGCATCACGGGTGTTTTCGGGGGCGATAATCGCGGCACAATTGTGTTGCTTGATGCAGGTGATACCCTCTATACCATCACCTTTGTTGCACCTGCTGACCAGTGGGAAAGCCTCTATCTGCCACTAGCCGAGTCATTGCTGGCCAAACTTAGTTTAACCGCAGCCAGTCCCGATGACATGACCGTGGGTTTGCAAGTGGGGCAACTTGCGCCCAACTTCACACTAAATACCCTAGACGGTCAAGTGCTGACACTTGATGAATTACGTGGGCAAACCGTGATCCTTAATTTTTGGGCAACATGGTGTCCGCCCTGCCGTGCCGAAATGCCAGAATTTCAGCGCGTCTATAGCAATCAATCTGATAGTGTGGAGATTGTGGCCATAAATTTAATGGAAGATGCGCCCACGGTGCAGGCTTTTATAGATGAACTGGGCCTTACCTTTCCGATTGCAATGGACAGCGCAGGTGATGTCAACTCGCGCTATCAGATCGCCGGCTATCCTTCCTCGTATGTCATAGACGCTGAAGGGGTTATTCGGGTGGTGCATGTGGGGCCGGCCATTGCCGCCCAAATTGATGGATGGCTTCAACTAGCCGAATGAACCAAGTGGGGGATTTGTGTCCCCCTTTTGATCGGCTATAATCAAAAAATGTCAACGCCCGTTTATTACTGGCAGTTACGGGCGTTTTCGTTGTTTAGGCAAGCCGAGGATTGGTGTTATGAAGTTGACATTTTTGGGCGGGGCCGACGAAGTAGGGGCCAGCAGCACCCTTATTGAAATTGCGGGCAAAAAACTACTCGTGGATGCTGGTATCCGCATTTCGCCCAAGACTGTGCGCGGTATCAGTGGCGATCAGCTGCCGGATTTACAACAAATTACCGATGTCGGTGGCCCAGATTATATTTTGGTGACTCATGCTCATACCGATCATACTGGCGCGTTGCCCTTGGTGCTAGAACGCTATCCGGATGCGCCTGTTTTGGCAACTGCACCCACCATAGCCCTCACTAGAACGTTACAAGCCGATGCCCAGCGTATTATGGCAGGCCGCCACGAGCAAGAAGGCGAATTGCCCTTATTTGATGAAATAGCAGTGGGGCGCTTATTGGATGCTTTTCAGCCCGTAGAACTGCGCCAAACGATTAGTTTAGGCGAAAACTTGCAAGTAACTTATTATGCATCGGGGCATATTTTGGGTGCGGCCATGCTATACATTGAAAGCGATGAGGGCTTGCTACTGATGTCAGGCGATCTTTCGATGAATGTTCAACGCGCCGTCGTAAAAGCCGACATCCCGCGCCTAAAAGCTGACTTTATGGTCATGGAAAGCACCTATGGCGGGCGCTTGCACGCCAACCGCGCCGCCGAAGAAAAACGCCTAATCGAAACCCTCAAGCGCGTGGTGGATCGCGGTGGCAAGGCCATTATCCCCGCGTTTGCGCTGGGCCGCGCTCAAGAAGTGATTCAGATTATCCACGCCTATCGTGATGAGCTAGATGTACCGATTTGGGTAGATGGCATGGTGCGGGCAGTCTGTGAGACCTATCATACCCACCGCGATTTGTTGCCACCCCGCACCCAAAAGAGCATCAAGGACGATCAGCATTTATTCTTCCGCGACAAAATTCGTCCTGTTAAAAGTCCTGTCCAGCGCGAAGAAATCGTACGCTCATTAGAGCCATGTGTCATCGTGTCTAGTAGTGGCATGTTAACGGGCGGGCCATCGGCGGCCTATGCTAAGTGGTTGGCCGAAGACGAGGGCAACGCTATTTTTCTGACGGGGTATCAAGACGAAGAATCGCCGGGGCGTTTCATTCAAAAGGCATTGGCTGACCATGAAGCGGGCAAAGTCGTTAGCCTTAATTTGAACGAGAGCGAGGTGCAACTGCGCTGTGAACTGGGCGTATATTCACTCTCTGCCCATGCCGACGAGGCCGAGTTGGTCAGCATGGCCGATAGCATTGGCGCAGAACACATTGCATTGGTGCATGGTGACGAGGTAGCCCGCAATAGCATTGCTGCGCGCCTGCGCGACCGCCAAAAGCGCGTTCATTTGCCCAAATCGGGTACAGCCATTGAAGTCAGCTTCAAAAAACGTCCGTGGGCGATGGGCCTTAAAAATGTGCAGGCAGGCGCACAATCGGCCCCACTTGACCCCAATCAATTATGGGAATCGTTGCGAAGCCAAGCCGGTAGCTTTTTAAGTGCCCGCGAATTAGCAAAAGCATGGTGGGGCGATCATGAACGGTATGAAGATGTGATTGCGTCACTAGAGCATGAAGGCATCTATTTTGCCCAAAACTGGCGGCGCAAAGATACATTTCAGGTGCGGCCCGCCGACAAAGTGGCGCGGTCGTTGCGCCAACGCGAGATTATCACCCAAAATCCCGGCCTAATGAGTAAGCTAATTGTGTTGCGCGATATAAACGGCAAAGCGCGGATTGGCGTGGTGCAAGAAGTGCGGCCCGATGGTTTTAAGGCCTTCATCGCTAAATCAAAAGGCCAGCAATATCCTGCGGATGCACTGGTGTGGGCCATTGGCGCTTGGGAGACTTTTCCAAACAAAAACCCCGACAAGGGCTTTCTGGGCCAACTCAACGACATTAGCGACCGCGCCCAAGCGCTAAAAGAAGTTATTTTGCCCTTCGAGAAACGCAATCTTTTGGCGCTGGGCGGCCAACCTGTGAAGCCCGCCGATCTTGTGCCAGTTATATTGCCTGAAGGTGTAACGCCTGAATTGGCACAATTGGCCATCGTCTATGCTTTGGCACAAGACGGCGCAACATGGGATGCAGCCGGCCTGTTGCCCCGCCATGTCAGCAGCACTGAGCCAATGGAGATGAATCTGGCACGGCGTACAGCCCTTGCCTTGTTTGATGAAAACGCCCGCTTAAGAAAAGTAGGGCTAGACTTAAACACGCGCCAAATGCTGCTTAATTTTGATTTTCCGAGCGTGGCCAAAGTTCGCTATGCCGAACAAATCGTGCTGGTCGAGCAGCAGACCAATTGGCAGGTGGTGGTGGCCAACGATGTCAATCAGCAGGCTTTGGGGGCAGCATTGTATGAGTTATTGCCCAGCGATGCTAAAGTGGTTAAAGGCCCATCGTTTTATCTGGATCGGGGGCAGGTGCGGGCAGAAATTGTGGGTATGGATGATTTAGAGATGCTGCGGACGGCTTATTTTACGCTCACAGGCTTTGAATTGGTGCTGAATGAAAACCAAGCCAGCAATAATCTGCCGGATGCAATTGAAAGCCACACTAGCGATGCTGATCAACTTGAAATAAATGCCGCTTATGGGCTTATCCGCGCTGCACTAGACGAATATGGGCTATACAAAACAAGTCTGAAGCAGGGGCGCATTGTATTGTCGTTTGTTTCGCCGCAAGTGGGGGCACGCCATATTCAACTGATTCAGCAATTGTCGGCCCAAACTGGCTATGACATTGTGGTACATCCGCATCCCAACCAAAATGCCATTATCCAAACGGCCACTCAATTGCTGATGCAAGCCAGCGCAAAAGTGGTTAAAGGGCCTAGTGTCTTCACTGATCGGGCCGAATTGGGCGTGAAAATTGCCGAAGCCTTGCCCGAAGATGCCACTGCCGAGTTGCAAACCGCATTTGAACAGGCCACAGGCTATCAGATGGTGCTTGAGGTACAAGACTAATGCCAAGCATCGAAACACCATCCGGATTGCTCTATTACACCGCTCAAAATGTTGAAAATAGCCCTTATCCGCCCTTAATTTTAGTGCATGGGGCCGGTGATGATCATCGAACGTGGCCAAGCGAATTGTGCTGCTTACCTGCTGCAAACATCTATTGCCTTGATTTGCCTGCCCACGGCCAATCTGACGGTGCAGCACAAAACACTATTTTCGGCTATGCTGAAAGCGTGGCGCAATTTGGGGTGGCGCTAGCCTTACCCCCAGCCATTATTGTTGGCCACAGCATGGGCGGCGCAATTGCCCAAGCACTCGCCCTAGAATTTGCTGAGAGGGTGATAGGGCTTGTGCTGATTGGTACAGGGCCTCAGTTGAAAGTTAATGCTAAAATCCTAGATGCTGCCATCAATGACTTAGACGCATTGGCGAAGCTGATCACCCGTTGGCAATGGGGGCCGTTGGCCAGTGACGATATGCGAGAAGCCAGCGCAGAACAATTGCGAAGTGGGGATCGGCATGTCCTTTATAGTGATTATGTGGCGTGCAATGCGTTTGATGTGGTAGGACAGCTAGGACAGATTGGTGTGCCCACCCTTATTATCGGTGGAACCTCTGATAAAATGACACCCTTAGCCTTGAGCCAAGCGCTAGCGGCGGACATTCCACAAGCCATATTGGTTATTATTGATGAAGGTGGCCACAAAATGATGCTAGAGCAGCCAACAGCAGTTGCACAGGCTGTTCTCGTCTGGTTAAAGGAGTGTTTTAGCGCATGATACCCGACCCCAATCCTCAACCGACGCGTCCCATTGACAAACTCAACTATCGGCGGCATTTGCGCGTGTTTCCGGTGCAAGCCCCCGTAACCTTATTTGTGCGCGGCAGCCAATGTAAGGTAACTGTGGGCTATCATGAATTGGATCATGTCGAGATTTATGCTAGTTTGTATGCAGCGTTTGGGATGCGACTGGTGATCGAACAAGATGAAGCTGGTGTATATGTGGTGGTGCGACGGCGGCGCTTATGGGGCGTGTTGTCGCGTAGCGAAGTGATGATCCGTGTACCTTTTTATTGCCGGTTGGCGCTTAATTTGACCCCCGGCGATGTGCAATTGCAATATTTGCACGGCACACTAGAGATTCCGCCCTTTGCCCAACAACAGTCAGCAAACCCCTTGTTAAGCCTAGAACCCAACCCAGAAGTGCAACTGTCTGCGCCAACTTCGCCGCGTTTGGGTTCAGGCGAATGAATTATTGTATAATGTCATAAACAATCTGAATGGTGAGGGCGCTATGGAAAATACGACTCAGTATCGGAGTGAACAACTCGAAAAGACGTTGCGAACACTACACGCTGCTGTGCCGGGCCTAAAGGCCTCGGTAGTGGTCAATTTGGACGGCTTGTTGGTATCTGCCTATCCATCGGCGGGCGAAGATGACGACGAAGCACATCAAAACCCAACCAGCAGCCCTCAAGTGGCGGCCATGTCGGCAACATTGGTGGGTTTAGCGATTCGTGTTATGAAGCGCCTAGAGCAAGGCGATATGAAACGCTTGTTAATTGAGTCAGAAAAAGGGCAAATGTTGGCCTATTTGGCTGGACAATCTTTGCTAGCAGTCTTGATCGAAAACGACGCGCAATTAGGCAAGTTAATCTATGCGGCTTCGCGGGCGACAGTGGATATTAAACGCATTTTGGGTTTTGAAGAAGAAGAAGCCACTGTCGAAGAAAGCAGCTCCTTAAATACACCCAATCTCTAGGCCGCTATGTTGAGCTGTTGCCCCATTGATTGCGTTCAATCAATTCGACAATTGCCGAAACCAGCAACAGCAGTTGCCAAAACCCTTGTTGCAGATAGGGGGTTTCTATAAATTCATCTAGTCGGTGCGAGTTGCCACCATAGCTAATGCCAACCACAATTGCCGGCACTTGCTTGGCCAGCAGCATGTTGGCATCAGTGCTACCGTGTTCTAGCACACCCGCAATGCCGATGGTTTGTAGCGTTTGCATGGCCAACTCGACTAATGGATGACTGGTGGCTAAATCGCCTGATGGACGCTCACCAATTTTGTTGATTTGAAATGACATATCGGGCTTGGCCTGTTGGCTAACAATTGTGCGAATGTAACTTTCCATCGTATCAAGTTGGCTGGTTTGTATAGAGCGCAAATCTACCATGCAAGTTGCCTCGGTAGCAATAGAATTGATGGAATGGCCGCCTGTAACCAGCCCCACATTAAAAGTTGTACGCGGAGAATCAGGTATAGGCATTTGGGTGATTTGGGTGATAATGTGGGCAATGCCATGTATGGCACTCGACTTGCCAAAGCCCGTCCAACTGTGACCACCTTCGGCTTTGGCTATAATTTCAAGCCGCCTTACTGCAATACCCCCATGATAGATACGCCCCAATGCCATGCCCTCTAGCACAACAGCAGCCCGAATGCGAGCAGAGCCAAGCGTGTCGGTGGCCAGCCGAATGCCATCCAAGTTGCCCAAACCCTCTTCCCGTGAATTGGCAAGGAAACACAGCGCATAGTTCATCGGCTTAAGATGCTGGGTCAATAGTTGGGCCAACAGCACCAATGCCCCCACACCCAAACTATTGTCGCCAATGCCCGGCCCATACAAGCGCGAGCCATCGCGGCGGCTTGTTAGATCAGTCTCGATCGGAAAAACGGTGTCATGATGCGCCGAAACCAGCACCACCGTGTCGTGATCTTTGGGCCCCAACCAACCATAAACATTATCCAGTTCATCGCGCTCGACATGATTAAAACGACACTGCCGAAACTGTGCTTCTAAATAATCGGCGCGGCGTGTTTCAGCAAAAGTGGGCGCAGGAATTTGTTGAATGTCTATTGTTTGCTGGGCAATTTGCTCGTTCGTAATGGCTGTTTTATAGGGCCGCCACCGTTGCCCCATTTCAGTTAAAAGCGCATTGTAGCGATTGCGAGAATTCATTATCAAAGCAGTTCTTCTATGGCACGCTGCGTATGCGGATCACTGCCAACCGACATCATAAGTTCCATCGGCAAGGCAATATGATCAGCGCCTGCTTCAAGCGCCTTAAGCGCCTGCTCAACACTGGTGATGTCGGTGGCCAAGAGTTTGGTCGTGCTCCCCGCTAAAATAGTGGCCACCTGCTGAATAAGCGGCTCATAGCTACCCAAGTATTGTTGAGCCCGATTGACGTGCACCATCACATAGGCAGCATTGGCTTTGGCAGCAGCATAGGCCTGCAATGGATTAAAAACAAGGGTAATCGCAATTTCGATTTCAGGAACACGCGCCAAAAAAATTAAATTTTCAGTAGAGGCATGAAGCTTGATCACCACGCGGTCGGGACGCAACTCGTATGCTTGCCATGCTTCATCAAGGCGGGCTTCTAGGGTTTGGGCCCTAAGCTGATAGAATACGTGTCCGTCAAATGTTTCTACAAGGTCTTCTAGCACCTCAAGTGCTGGTTTTCCGATGTCTTCAATGCGCTTAGGATTGGTAACAATGCCATCTACAAACCACATAGATTCAGCTTTTTTAGCATCTTCTATGCGGGCCGATTCGAGAAACAGTGCCATATTAATTTACCTCTATGAGTTGTGTCGTTATGATTGGCAAAGTCCACTACCTTGTTATAATTATTGGACTTTGGGGCAAACTGCTTGTTCAAAAAAATAATCCAGAAAAAACAATCTTTATCAAAGCGAGTGTTTTGTGAGCCAAAAAGCAACTATCTTACTGATAGAAGGCAAGCAAGTTAGCCAACAGTACACTTTTTCTGACCAATTAAGCACACGCTGTCATGTGTTGTTGGCGGCCACTGGCCGTAAAGGTATAGAGATTGTATCTAAGCAGCACATAGATGTCATGATATTAAACGCGGCTTCGATGCGAACTTCTGGTATTCGGACTTGTATGTTGCTTAAAAAAAATAGCAAAGCCCCGTTGTTATTGATCCAGACCAATGAAAAGTCAGATGAAAACCGTCAGGCGGCTCGTTATGCCGATGTGACACTGCGCCTACCCTTTACCGTCCGCAAGCTGATCAATCGTATTGACGGCTTTATTCATGCTGCCACGCAAAATGCTATGTTAAAAGCAGGCCCTTTTGCATTAGAGATCGAGACCTGCTTGCTAAAGACTCCGCATGGCGAAGTGCGTTTATCGCCTAAATTAATGGGCTTAATTGTGCTGTTCATGCGCCAACCCAACATGGTTTTAGAACGCAGCTATTTAATGGAACAGGTATGGCAAACGGCCTATATGGGCGACACCCGTACCTTAGATGTTCATATTCGGTGGATACGTGAAGCCATCGAAAAAAACCCTAGCAAACCCCAATATCTAAAAACGGTACGCGGACGCGGCTATATGCTAGATGTCACTATTGCTTAGGTGGCATCCAATAAAGGCTATCTAGTACAGGTTGCAAACCATTTACATCTAGCTCTAGCTTGCGAAGCGTGTCTTGGGTGGCAAAAAAATTGCCTAAATCCAATAATATTTGGCGCTTGTCGGCATCAATTTCTAGTTCAGTAAGAATTTGGCATTCGCGGTTCCAGCCGATACTGGCTAGCTCGAACGGCACAATCTGATAGCACTGAAGCGCCACTTCTTTATATTGCTCATAGGCCGTAGAAATTTTGAACTCGTCCGTTCGCAAGACATCTGGCTCGCTGCCAAATGGATCAACAGCAAACATACCCGTCGGAATGCTAATCGAGATACATTCAAATAATGAGCGTGTAACCAAGACATCTAGCCCAACATGCCCATCGCCCAAGGCCAATATTCCATGTTGGCTATAGGTATCGGTGGGGGCAGGGTAGCGCACGCCAGTCATATCGGGGGCGGGCTGATTGGGCACAAAACGCTTGGCCAGCGGCCCCTGCAACAACGTAGACGACCATAAGGCATCCATCAATCGCTTCCATTGATAATCGCGCAGTGTGCCATAGCTCATATTGAGTTCAAAATTATTGCCTGCCCAGTAAATTTCTTCAATTGTTCTCATGCAGAATCCTCTTAAATTAAACCGTCGTTGCTTCGATCAAATAAACTGATTGTTGCTGGCAAGCAGGGCAAGTGGCAGGTGTTTTATGGGCTTCTTGTGCTTGCCGATGACGCAACTGTTGTTCTGATTTTTCTAATATTGCTATGTTTTCAGCCAAGACAGCTTGCCAATTTATTAATGTCTGGTCGGTTATCTCTAACAATGGCACAACTGTAGGATTAATGTCAAAATTTTGACACATCCGGTCATAAAACGATCTCAAACCCCATAAATCTTGCCGAATGTCGCGTAAAGCCACGTCGCCAGCACCATCTTTAGTATACAATTCGGCATCAATGCGGTGCTTAATCCGCCCTAGTTCTCCTAACAACCATTTTAGCATTGCTAAGATAGATTGATAGGAAAATGGCAAGGCCTCGGCTAGGCTGGGCCCACCCTGCATCGGGCATTGACACACGGGACAACTCGGAACTGGTGTAGTTTCAAACAGCCCCGTCACATACAAAAATTGTGCATATTCTAGCCCAACCCCGTCAATACTAACAACCACAGCTCGCCGTTCTGTCTCAAAGTGGGTGGGGCAAACATAATCCTCCCAAAAACCAACTACCTGATCGAAATGGTGTACATCAACAGGTTGTTGTCTGTGGGTAAAAGGCTCTAGGGCAGCGATACGTGCTTGCCAATCACAGCCGTTTTGCACGCACCGAATCCGCCATCGCATAATGGGCAAATCGGTTTGATTACGCATGGTGTCGTTGACGGCAGGCCTGACATTCGCCAAAAAACTCTAATAAGTGGCCAGCAATGTGAAAGCCATAGTCCTCACTCAGTTTGGTCTCTAGGTCTGTCACTGGACATGGTAGATCATCAAAATGAATAACCTTACCACAGACCTGACAAACTAAATGATGATGATGGCCGTCTAAAATCATTACATAGCGGGCATTGGGGCCTTCTTGAAAAGCAGGCCGCACAATCCCTAAACTGGTAAACAATTCGAGGGTACGATAGACCGACATGCGGCCTACCGAGGCATCCTCGGCAATTACAAGTTCGACAATTTCAGGCGCACTAAGATGGTGAGGATTTGCCAGCAGTACCGCCGCCACCGACTGGCGTGGTTTAGTCAGCTTATAACCCGCATTTCGCAGGCGGTCTATGATCTGCTGTTCGGCTAATTTCGTCATCTTTTTGTTGTTCTTTGCTTTCAATTCAAAAGATGCGGTTAGCATATCGTTTTAGGTCTCAATATACAAGGCAACCTTTAGCAAAAATTGATGCCTACGCGCTTTAAATCAGCTTTTGGGCGATAACCAACAACCCCAGTGCGCCGCCCCAAGCCACATACCCTGCGCCTAAAATAGGAACGAGCGGCCAGCCCGCCCGCGCTGCCCACCACGCTGCCGCCACAAACAACACCGTCGGAACAATGCCAATAAGCAAGCCCATGTTAAATTCGGTCATGGCTTTACGGTTGCCGTGCTCGGCGGCCCAAATTACCCAAATAGCTAAAGGGATTTTGGTAGGCATGGTGGTGGTAATGGCGGCAAGCGTTTTTGAATAATCGCTGAGGATGGCCAATACAATGATGAGGATGATCGAGATGATGACAGGCGTAACGCGGTTATCCATAATGATATTTTCTGACCCTCAACCTACGGCAAAGCAATGCCCGAAATTTTGGCAGCCGCAAAAACACTTGTCAATGATGCAAATAGAACGATGGCTTGAAACTTGCGAGTTGCCATCAAATCTCGATTCTGATGGTAGAATTGCAGTTAAACTAGAGCGAGACACTCAACCGTACCAAACCAGCGGGGATGTTATAGCAAACCAATGAGTGAATTTGAACAACCTGTACCCGGATTGACTATAGAGCGTTTAAACGACGGTCGGATCGTCATTGTATCTGCCGATTCTGCCGACAGCGAAGCCATCGAAGCCGGATTTGAGATTGTATTGACCGAGCTAAAAAATTGGGATGATCTGACAATGCCTAGTTTGTTGATGTTCGATATGTCGCGGGTAATGCTTACGCCTTTTGTCCGCCGCAAGGCCCTAGAGCTAGCCGAAATTCGCCCCGATGTTACTGGCCGAACGGCCATTATTGTATCGGCTTCAACCATTGGTCACTTGATCCGCGTGTTTGTCAACAATACCTTGGGCGGCAGCCGCGAACGGCGCGTATTTTTCTCGCAGGAAGCGGGCCAAGTATGGCTTGAAGAACTACTATGACCACCACCGAAACATCACCATCGCGCGCCCTTTCTGGCCGCCAAATTGCCCGCGTCACCATCATTATCATGTTGGCTTATGTAATGAGTGGGGCGTTGGGCATTGTGCGTCAAATAGTGCTATCGGCCACCTATGGGGCCGACGTAGAACTAGATGCATTTTATGCTGCGTTACGCCTGCCAGAAACACTTTTTATGCTGATTGCGGGTGGCGCGTTGGGGTCGGCATTTATCCCCGTTTTTTCAGGATTTTTAGCCAAAGAAGAACAACAGTTGGCTGCATGGCAACTGGCCAGTACTGTGTTTACATTAGTCGGCATTATCGCAACAGGTGCGGCTATTGTGGGCTTCATTTTTGCCCGTCCTATTGTCGAAATTTTGCTGTTGCCGGGCAGCGGCCCCACCGAACATGCCCTTACACTTGAACTGATGCGGATTATGTTGGTCACGGTGGTTATTTTTAGCTTGTCGGGCTTAGTGATGGCTGTCCTTAATGCCTACCAGCAGTTTATGGCTTCGGCATTTGCCCCCAGCGTCTACAACGTGGGCATTATCATCGGTGCGGTTTTCTTCACCCCCACAATGGGAGTGCGTGGTTTGGCATGGGGTACAGTATTGGGTGCAGTGCTACACATTGGCATCCAGTTACCGATTTTGTGGCGTTTGCCCAATTTACGTTTAAAGCCCGCGTTCAACATTAACACGGCTGGCGTGAAAGAAGTGTTGCGCCTGATGTTGCCGCGTTTGTTGGGGCTGGCAGTGGTACAACTCAATTTTTGGGTGAATATCGCTTTAGCCAGCGCGATGGCACGCGGCAGCATCACTGCACTACAAACAGGCTATACGCTGATGTTCACAGTGTTGGGTGTTTTAGGGCAAAGTTTGGGAACGGCGGTTTTTCCGACCCTTGCCACCCAATTTGCCGAAGGCGACCATGCTGGTTTTCAGCGCACATTTACCACTGCCCTACGCAATACCCTATTTTTGACCATTCCGGCAGGGATAGGCTTGGCGGTCTTGTCGGTTCCAATTGTGGCGGTACTATTCGAGCGTGGCGAGTGGACACGCCCAGCAACTTATGCAGCAGCATGGGCGCTCATTTTCTATGCGATAGGTCTGGCCGGGCACGCCGCCTTAGAAATTTTAGCCCGCACCTACTATGCCCTGCACGACACATGGACACCGGTACGCATTGGGGCGCTGGCCATGGTACTAAATATTGTGCTAAGTTTGGTTTTTGTGATGATTTTTGATGCGCTAGAATTGAATATTTTTAGCGATGCGGCTGCACCGTTTGGCGGCTTGGCTTTGGCCAACAGCGTTGCCACTGCTATTGAGAGTACGATTTTATGGATGTTGCTGCGTCGCCGCATCCCTGAGCTAAACGCTGCCCCTGTGCTTAGGACGCTGCGCCGCACGACAATT
>CAZLPC010000005.1:0-21151 GCA_964561305.1 uncultured Anaerolineae bacterium | reverse complement strand
CTAGTGATGATATTGGCTTGACCAAACGGCAGCATATATTCATCGCCCGGATAGGGGCGGCGGGCCGAGGCTGCATCTAGCATGGCGCGATGTTCAAAAAAGATAACCGGATCGTTGCCGCGCAGGGCAGTTCTTAACAAGCCAACGGCATCGGCGGCATTAGAAGGAAAGGCCAATAACCAGCCCGGATTGTGGGCAAAAATGATCTCGCTGGTGACGCTGTGCCACGGATCGCCAATTTTGCGATAGCCGCCGGGGATGCGAATCACCATTGGCGCGGCAAATTGGTTGTTGGTGCGCCAACGGATTGTGCCCGTGTTGTTGATTTGCTCGGTGGCTGGATCGGCATATTTACGGAACTGAATTTCTGGCACAGGCACTAAACCTGCATAGGCCATACCCACGGCCCGCCCAATAATGCCTTCTTCTGAGAGGCTGGTGTCGAACACGCGCTGCTGTCCATGCCGAGACTGCAAATCAAGCGTAGCAGCATGAACGCCACCTTTTTCGCCCACGTCTTCGCCAAAAACCACACAGCGTGGATTGAGCGCAAGTTCAACATCTAGTGTGCGGCGGATGGCCTCAATCATATTGATACGGCGTTGATCGGTGATGATGGGGATGGGGCTGCCACTGGGAGGCAAAATGCCATCGCCCACCAAACCACCTACTGTTTGTGGCTGATTGGGATGTGAAAAGGCAAAATGGGTGATGCTGCTGGCATCGGGTTGGGGCTGGGCTTTGGCAGCATCTCGCGCCCAGTGAACTGCTTCTTGCGCGGCTTGCAGTGCTTGATCCCACTCAGCCGTTGTCATCGTCGCAGGTACAAGCGTTTCGCGCAGATGAGTGATGGGGTCTTGAGCCCATTCGGCAGCGCGTTCGGCATCAGATTTATAGGCTTGGTTATCGGTGCTAGAATGGCCAGAAAGACGCGGCACTGTCAGACGCAACAAGCCCGGCCCTTGCCCACCGCGCACATATTCGACGGCTGTATATACTAAGTTGGCGGTTTCAAGGGGGTGTGTGCCACTGCCATCCCAAATTTGCAAATTTGCAAACGCGGCTAAATTGGTGGCAATATTGCTATTTGGCGTTTGAAGAGGGGTACGCACCGAAATAGCAAAACCGTTATCTTCGATGACAAATAACAAGGGTAGTTGAAGTGTTGTAGCAATCGTCAGCGCAGACCAAAATCCGTTGGCCGCCACCGATCCATCGCCGCCAAACACGACAGCAATGCTATCATGGAGGTGTTCTTCGCCCAGAACCGCCTGACGATAACGAATGGCCTGCGCCCATCCTACGGCGGGTGTGTATTGTGATCCGACATCGCCGGCCATGGGTAGAATAAGGGCGCGTTGGCGACGTGGCATATTAAAGACAACCCCCACGTCGCGCCCTTGGCTAAGGCTATTGGCCCGCGCCATGTCTGAAGCAAGGGCTTCTTCTAGGGTAAGGCCGCTGCCCAGCATAAATGGACGCGAACGATAATAGGGGCTGGCAGCATCAAAAGGGCGTGTGAGCAACTGACTAAGCAGCAGTTGGCCAAGCTCGTGTCCGCGTGCTGAAAACTGATACGTCACCAGCCCTTGGGGCAAAAGTTCGTTTTCTTCTAGCTCATCCATCAGGCGCGAGGCAAGGGCAAGCTCTACAATTTCAATCCAATTAAATGCAGGGTGTAACGACATGCTGCCTCCGACAAGGTTGGCAAAGCAAATATTTTTAGACTATAGCAAGAAGCACCCTGAAAGACAAAATAATGCACTGTATAGTTGGTTAGAGACCATCAAAAATAAAAGGCTAAGGGCTTATGAAGCGTCCGCTATTGATGAGTATAGCTTGTATAGGGGTTTGGGGTGCGCTGGGATGGTTTTTGGTTAAACCAGTTGCCTCAAACTCATATCAAGCCGTGTCGTCGCCCACGCCAAACGGTGCAACTGCTACGCCGCTTGCCGATGCACTCGGCTGGGATGGCTTCTCTTTAACTATCAATCCATTAACAGGCTTAACAGTGGACGATCCAAGTGTGCTAGCGCGTCGCCCGTTGGCGATAAAAATTAGTAATGCCCCTGCCGAGGTACGCCCACAAGCGGGCATTGCCCAAGCCGATATTGTGTATGAGCATTATGTCGAGGCTTATCTAACCCGTTTCACGGCCATTTTTTACGGCAACACACCGCCCTATGTCGGATCAGTGCGTAGCGCCCGCTTGGTTGATCTGCAAATTCCGTTGATGTTTCAAGCGCTTTTTGCTTTTTCAGGCGCAAACGGTCCAACTTTAGTACGGTTAAATGAAAGCCGCTTTGCAGATCGGCTATTTGAGAATGTTGGACAACCCTTGTTTTACCGAGAGCCAACGATTGAAGCACCCCATAATTTATTTGTTCGACCGTCCGATATTTGGGCCCGCGCCACTCAATTGGGTATAAATCAGCGTCCGGCCTTAAATGGGCTGGTTTTTGCTAAGAGCCCGCCGCCAAATTTTGTCAGTTTTGCTGAACGGGTATTGGTACACTATGGGCCTGCGCCAGCTGATTGGCGGTATGACACCGAGTCCGGCCTTTATTTGCGCTGGACAGGTGGCGAACCACACTTAGACGCGCTGGATGGACGACAAGTGGCAGCAGCAAATGTGGTGATTGTGTGGGCTCATCATCAAGAAGATGTGACGGTAGTGGCAAGTGAATGGGAAGGCGAAGTAGACTATGCGTTTGAGGTGCAAATTTGGACATTAGGGCCGGCCACCTTGTTCCGCGACGGGTTGCGTTATGATGGGTTTTGGCATCGGTGGCAAGATGAAATGATGTTGACATTTTGGCGCGACGACACCATGACCGAACGCCTCTATCTAAAACCGGGTATAACGTGGTTTCAGGTTGTGCCTCTGGATTTTAGGCGGTTATTGGTGCAGGCAAGCATCACAAGTTAGCCGATAAGCCGTGTTCTGTACCCTTACGGGTGGTGATCATCTATCTAGGATGCCGATCACTCGACACCTCTTGCAACCTACCCGAGGCTAATAGCGGGACGGGCCGCCCCTTGCCTCTGCTTGGTCTTGCTTCCGATGGGGTTTGCCAAGCCGCCACTGTCACCAATGGCGCTGGTGCGCTCTTACCGCACCGTTTCACCCTCACCCAAGCAGTGCTTGGGCAATACACTTCTCTGTTGCACTGTCCGTCAGGTCGCCCTGCCTAGCGGTTAGCTAGCATCGTTGCCCTATGAAGCACGGACTTTCCTCACCATTGGGCTTGCCAACAGCGCGATCACCTAGCCAACTTGTGGATGCTATATTTAATTATAGCATAGAGCCATTGTCAAGAGATAGTAGTGTTTGTGGCATGGCGATAGGCTATAATGAAATGGGCAAGATTTTTTTCTGAACAGCCGAAGGAAAATTGGGCACGGCATGTCGCGTTGGGGTTTGCGTTGGATTTTTTGTTGGCTTGGGGTCATTGTGACTGCCTGCACACAACTGGTTAGCCCTACGCCAACCACCAAAACCGAAGCACCCACACCACTCGCTACCTTACCATCGTTGTTTACGCCCACCCTCGATAACCCATCGCGTGGCCCCACCTTGCCTGCAACCCGCCTTGTCACCCTAGAACCAGCAGCCTTGCTGTTTGTGATGTCGCCCGATTGTTATGAACAACCCAATGGTACTTTGATTTGCTTGGGTTGGCTGATGAACAATGCAGCGATTACCGCAGAGCAAGTGGTGATCGAGGTTCAGCTAGTCACCCCACAAGGCAGAGTGCTAGACCAAGTGCGTGTATCGCCCGATATTGCTACTATTTTGCCCCAACAGTCTGTTCCTTATCGAGCCATATTTGCCACTACACCTGAAATCGGGTGGCAACCACAAGCTGAAGTACACTGGCGCGACACCCGTAGCCATCAAACACCCCGCCTAATCTTAATGATGCCACAAGATATCGAGGTGATATGGCGCGGCAGAGACTATACCATTCGGGGTACATTTACGAATGTGTCGAATGAGCTTGTGCAATTGATTCAAATTATTACCACCATCGAAAACCAGCAACGCCTAAGCGGGTTGCGGGTCTATGCTTTCGAGGTAAACCTAGAACCCAATGCGACATTTCCATTTGAGGTGGCGGTCGCCCCGTTGGATGGTAAAGAAGGGGCTGTGCAAGTGATGGGGTTTGGAACGCCGGACTAAAATGGTGCTGCCAGATATAAGCGTTCCCATTCTGGCAGCGACAGCGTTTCGGCGCGGCGAGTGGGCATAATCTCAGCAGCCACCAACCACGCTTCAATCGTATTACTCTCTAGGTGCAGGCCACTGGCCAATGAATTTTTGATCTGTTTGCGTTTTTGACCAAACCCCGCCCGCACAATTTTGAAAAATTTGGCTACATCACTTACCGCAGGCAATGGGCGCTCGTGCAAATCTATATGCACCACTGCCGACGATACGTCGGGCTGGGGCCAAAACACACCCGGACTGAGCCGCATGACCAAGCGCGGTTGCCCAAAAAACTGCACACTAACGCTTAGGATGCTCATATCATTGGGCACAGCCACCATACGCTCTGCCACTTCTTTTTGCACCGTAATGGTTATGCTTTGGGGCGGGTTTTGCGCTTCTAGCAATTGGCGCACGATGGCACTGGTGATGTAATAGGGCAGATTGGCCACCACATAATAAGGGCCATCTCCCATAACCGCATCTATATCTGTTTCTAGCACATCTGCCCACAAAAATTCGACATGCGAAAAATCTTGCAACTCGCTTTCCAGTATCGGCTGAACACGGGAATCAGTTTCGATCAACACCAAACGCTGTGCAATAGCCGCTAGACGTGTGCTAAGTGCGCCCAAGCCGGGGCCAATCTCTAGTATGGTAGCCTGTGGCGGCAAGTTGGCATTTTCAATAATTTTATCGAGCGTTTGTGGATCGTGTAGATAGTTTTGACCTAATGATTTTTTGGGGCTAATACCCATCGCATCTAAGAGTTGTTTGGGGCTGGGCATAAGCAACCATATCCTACTGAACGCCATAGGCGATAATTTGATGAACTGGGGGCTGAATAATCCATGGAACTGAAACGATGCGGCTGACCACTTGGCCGTTTTCATACCGAACGCGGACTTGGGTGGCCTGAATGCCCTCTGTGCCAATTTGAATCACTTCTTGCTGGCCGTTGGTCAGGTGGGGCATTGGGTAAAATAAGGTGCGGAAAGGCAGAGGTTTGTGTTGTTCTTCCACCGTTTCTAGCACACGCATAATTTGGATGGTTAAGTCGGCAGCTAGGGGTGTATTGGGTGATGGAATAGTGTAGTCTTGCCCGCTTAAAGGAAAGCCAGCGCTATTGACGGCATCGTTAATAGTGGGGCCCACGGCGCGAGTATGGATGCGCTTGCCATCGGCTTCGATGATGACTGGCACAGAACGTTGAATATGAATCACTACCTGATCTGAAAAGATCTGATCAAGGCCGGGTGAAAATTGATCGGCGATGTATAACGGAATGTCAAGTTCGGCCAACAATGTACCGATTGTATCAGCAGTAGAATCACCTTCAGCGATAACTATATTGTCCTCTAATACCTGATAACGTTTAGCACGAGTTATTTGCAAATGACGGATGGTCTCGCGCCCATTAGAGAGGTTTGCAGGGCGATAATTGACGAAAAAGGTGTCATTTGGGCCTAGACGAATGCCTTGCTCGTCTAAGATGCGATAAGGTGTGCTTTCATGGGTATAAATGCGCTGAATATTGCCGTTGTCATCCAAGACCAACTGCCGTGCTTTGGTAACGGTAATGGTCATACCATCGCTTAATTGAGTTTGGGTAACGGGATCAATGCGGTCGGCCCGATCAATCAATACTTCAGCATCTTTTAGGGCAGCACCAACCGTATCGGCATTGGTGCTAAACTCTTGTACATGTCCATTAATGGTGATGGTGATGGTATATTTGGGTTGATTTTGCCACCATAAGAAAGCACAAATGGTTGCTATTCCTAAAAAAAATAGCCCAATTAAAACAAACTTATGGCGTTGAGAGGGTGATGATGCTGGTGTTGTTAGCATGGCTTGTACACACTTATTTTGAACCCCACAGCAGGTTTGTCCATGAACCTATGACGCACCCCTTATGGCTGCTACTTTTCAGTCCTGACCCGGTTCGAAGGGCCACAGAACATGGGGCCCACTGTGAGGAAATGCTAGCGTATCAAAGCTAGGGGTGTGTGTCAATGGTGATAGGTTATCGCAAACGCCGCTTCCATTCATCTTTCATTTCTAGTTGCTGAATATCGGGCGCTTCTAAAAACTCTTTCATCAAGCGCATAAAGCGGGCCGTATCTTCTAGCATAGGAAAATGACGAATATTTTGCAGTACCAACAGCCGAATTTGCTCGTGGTTGGCCACTGTTTCTAAAATTGATTCATCGGGTGTTTGAATAAAGGTATCGCTGTTGCCAAAAATGGCGAGTGCAGGCGCTGGTGTCTTTAAGAGTTTTTGAAGCGGGTTATATTGACTGAGCGAAAGCGAGCTAACACGCATAGCCTCTTCATCTGCTTTTTCGACTTCTACTCGCAACTTCTCAAAATCAGGAGAGGCATTATCCACATGCCGACTGAGCAAGGCCGGCGGTTTCATGCGTTGTACCATGTTGGCCACCGGATTGTTAGCCCCACTGGCCAGCACTTCTTGGGTAGTGGTGGGTTTGGGTGCTTCTGGGGTGGGGTCGGGCTTGGCCTCGGATATGGCCTCAGATTTGGCTTCGGCTGGTGCGATGCTCGGTTGTAAATCAGAAGCAGGCAAGGCCTCGCTAAGGCCTTTTGCTGTGGCTGCTTTTAACAAGGCCGCCCGATCAGCATCGGACAAGCGAGCAACAGTTGGTGCATCATCTGAAGGGCTAACCGTGAAGGTGAAGGTGGTGGCCGTTGGTTTGTCTTGCTCAACCGTTGGCGTTGGTGCGGGCGTGATCGTGGGTGTGGTGCTTCTAAAACCCGACCCAAACAACGGCGGCGAGATGATCATCATACGATGTACCAATTGGCCACAATTGGGGCGCGTCGCAAAATGGGCCAACACCGCCGCCCCCAAGCCGTGCCCAATAAATACAGCTTTGGTGATGCCCATACGCTCAAGAAATTGCTCTAGTAGCTGGGCTTGTCCTTCAATATGATAAAACTGCTTGTTTCGTCCAGAATCGCCAAAACCCCACAGGTCTAGGGCATAGATACGATACTTCACGCTTAATTGTTGCATAGTGGGTATCCAATAGCGCCACGACCCCAGCCAGCTATGCAATAACACGACAGGTCGTCCACGGCCCAGCACCTCATAATGCAAGAGGTCTCCGCTAACAGTGATTGCACTCATATTGGCTTCACTTTACTGAAGGTTAAACTTCGCCAGCACTTCGCTAATGCGCTGGGTCAGTTGATCGGGAGCAAAGGGTTTCAAAATATACTCATACGCGCCGGCCTCTAGCCCCGTGTCAATCTCTGAATCTTGTCCTTTTGCTGAAAGAAAAACGACGGGAATATGCTTCACCGAGTCCATTTGTTTAATTTCGCGGCAGGCTTCATAGCCAGTCATTTTAGGCATCCGCACATCCATCATGATCAAGTCGGGCATGACTTGCGGGGCCAGCTCTACGGCTTCAGCGCCATTGCTGGCTTTAATGACCTCGTGCCCAGCGAACTGAAGGGTGAACTCAATTAGGTCGCGTATGTCGCGCTCGTCTTCAGCAATCAAGATTTTTGCCATTGTGTGCTCCACAAGTTGTTAATTTTGAATATAGGCCGACGCGGCTATGCTGGCTCGTCATCGGTGTAAACAGGCAACTCAACATAGAACGTTGTCCCTGCGCCCATTTGGGTTTCAAACCAAATGTCCCCATTATGCATCGTAACCAATTCTTTGACGATAGCCAGCCCCAAACCTGTGCCGGGGGTGTCCATCACCAATTCACTGTGTTCGTCACCTCTAAAGAATCGCTCGAAAATCCGATCTCGAATTTCAGAAGGGATACCAATGCCCTCATCTTTAATCGAGAGAACGATGGTGTTTTTAGCTGAATTATAGCGTGCGTTGATATAGATTGTGCAAGGGTCTTTAGAGTAGTTGAAGGCGTTATCGGCCAAGTTTTGGGTAATTTGGATAATGCGGTCAAAGTCACCCCGAATCGGTGGGATATCTTCATCTGCCGTTATCTCGACCTTCATCGTGCGCTCGCCTTCTTTAATGCGCCCCGCCAGATGCGAGTTAAGGGTTTGCAGCACTTCTTCAACCCGCACAGGGCTAAAGCGCAGTTGCATCTGACCTTGGTCAATGCGCGAGACCTCTAACAAGTCGTTCACCAAAATGCTCAGGCGGTCGGCGTTTTGCTTAATGGTCTGCAAAAAGCGTTGTTGTGGCTCGGTTAGTGCGCCCGCTGCACCCAATAACAGCAGGTCGGCATAGCCTTTAATGCTGGTCATTGGGGTGCGTAGTTCATGCGATACAGTTGCCACAAACTCGCTCTTCAGGCGATCAACTTCAACATCACGGGTAATATCGCGGAACACCGACACCGTACCCAAGAACTGATCGCCCATGTTCACGGGCGAAAGACGCACGTTAATTACGCGACCGTCATCTAACGAGAGCAAAAACTCGACGAAATCGGATGAAACATGCTGGGTGGGGTCGGCCATCCAGTTATCAATGACATCCATCCAACCCGACTCTCGACCGCCATAAACACCTGTTAGCTCGCTGATATGACGGTTAAGGGCGCGTTCGTTAGCAAGGCCAAGAATTTGGGCGGCAGTATTGTTAAAGACGCGAATGATGCCTTTTTCGTTGGCATACATCACACCATCGGCTACCGAGTTTAAGATGGCGGCAGTTTTGGTAGACTCGACTTGCTCTTGGCGCAAAATTGCACCCAAGCGCTCGGCTTGGTCACGGATAAGGCTATACAACTCGGCGTTGTTCATCGAGTTTGCCAGTTGTAATGAGGCCGCTGTTACCAAACGCAAATGGTCGTCGTTAAAGGCATCTTGGCGATCACTATAGAACATGATCACGCCGCGCACATCGTCGGCGCTTTCTAGTAATGTGGCTATGGCAGAACGTGGCGCACGGTCACGGTCGGTTAAGGTGATCCAGCGCGGATCATTTTGCACATCATTAATTACAACCCCTTGCCGATGCCGAATAACCCAACCAGCTAACCCTTCGTTTTGGCGCAATTGCAGCCGTTCGGACTCATCGCTGACATCTAAGCCGCGCTGGGCGATGACATAGAGCATGTCAGAAATATCGTCAATAGCCAGCACAATGCCGCTGGTTGCGCCAATCGCCTCGGCAACTGCCTCTAGGGTGCGGCTTAATACCCGATCAAGATCGAGTGTGGCCGCCGCAATTTCTGAGGCAATTTCGTACAGTGTCGTTAGGCGTTGGCGTTCTTGCACCAACTGGGCTGTGCGCTCTTCTACGCGCATGTTTAGCTCGTTGGCAAAACCTGTAATGCGGGCGAACAGGTTGGCATTTTGCAGGGTAACGGCAATTTGTGAGCTAACCGTCGAGAGAATGCGTTGCGAGTTATAGTCAAATTTACGCGATTCAAGATCATCTCGTAAGGCGACAATACCCACAAAAGAGTCACCCGCAATCATTGGTACGCCAAGGAAGCTACGGGCATCTGGAAACATGGGTTCCGTAATGCCAAATTGTTTACGAACATCTTGCAAGCCAACCCCTGCTAGTAACAAGGGATTTTGGGTGCGGATGATATAGCCAAATTCATCATGCTCAGAGGGCACAAATGGCTCCATATCATACGACTTACCCAGATCGTCTAGTGCTACTGGAAATGAGAGCTTGCCCGTAGAGCGGTCAAATACGGCCACATACAAATACTGGGCATCGGTCAACAACGGCAGTTGCGATTGAACTTCTTTGAAAAGCTCATTGACATCTACAGTGCTAGATACTGCTTTAGATAGCTCGTTAATGAGATATAGCTCTTCGATTTGAGAGCGGGTTTCGCTTTGCAGGCGGGCGTTTTCGATGGCGATAGCAGCTTGGTTGGCAAGTGTTCTTACCAAGCGCACTTGATTGGAATCAATAAAGCGTGTTGCGTCTCGAATATCTACTTGAGTTAAGCCGATAGACACTTCGTTAACCACCAACGGCACAAGGATGCGGTTGGTTACGCCATGCACTTGCATGTGCGACCGCTCAGATGGGTCTAGATCGCGGTCATCATATCGCAGGGTCAACACTTGATGATCTTGCAAGACAGCACGCCGTAGGGGGAATGAGCTAATGTCATAGACCAAGCCACGCACTTCTGAGGTACTGCTGTCATCTAGCCATGAGCTTTTGGCCTGATCAACGATCAGACAATTTTCAAGCTGATCCCAGCGCATAATTTCGGTGCTATCAGCTCGTAGCGCAATCAACATTTGGGTGGCAACACGGCGCAATACATCGTCAACATCTATTGCGCCCGATGTGGCTTGGCCGGCCTCGAACAAGGTTTCTAGTTGATATGTACGTTGCAGCGACTGTTCGTATAAGCTAGCGTTTTGCACCGCAATAGAGGCTTGGCTGGCAATAGTTTGGGCAAGGTCTATTTGCTCATCGGTAAAGGGGCGCGACTCTGGGCCACCATCTAGGCGCATTGCGCCGATCACCTTACCACTGACCACTAGCGGAATAAACAGCGTCCGCACAATGTCATCGCGCCGTAAGAGCACTTTTAAGTCAGCTTGGGCTTCGGGCGATTCGCGGCTGATATCGTTAAATAAAATGGGAACCATTCTGTCGCGGATTTGGCGCATGGCCATAGATTCATCAAGGCGGAAAGCCAGCGACGGCTCAGTGCTGCCACGCGGATGCTCGATAATGATGCGGCAAATACCATCTTCAACGTTAATTTGAATCGCCGCGGCCTCGTCTACTTCAAGAGCGCGGGCAGTCTCGCGTACTGTAATTTCAAAGATATTTTCAATATCAAGCGATTGCGAGAGTGAGTTTGACACACGATTCAAAAGCGCCAAACGACCTGCTTGACGGTCGAGTTGTTCGGCACGTTCTTGTGTGACCGCAAACAGTTGTGCGTTGTTTAGAGCCACTGCCGCTTGGTTGGCAAAAGCCAGCGCCAATTGCTCGTAGTTTTGATCGTAAAAGAAGGTTTCTTTCTTCTCTATTTGCAAAACCCCAATGATCTCGCCTTTAGAGATAAGCGGTGCAGCCAAGAAACAACGATAAACACGCTCGGCCCCCATCGGAAAACGCGAGTCAGTGGAGGTATCGCCGATATTGACCACTTGGCGCTGAGAGGCCATTTCTTTAAATAACAAGCTGTCATCAATATCAATCCAGAGATGGATCAAATCTTCGACTGAAGATGTATCGGGGTCGTTAAAGCCGCGGGCCGCCACAATTTCTAGGCTATTGCGACGGGTAGGGTGTTCTAGCCACAAAACTACACCGTCATAAGGAATCACTTCGTCTAGCGCATCTAGCACCACTTCGACCACTTGGCCGGGTTGTAGCGTTTCAGTCATGCTGCTAGAGACGTTGGTGAGGGCAGAAAGCTGCTCGGCGCGGCGACGCACGTCGGCTTCTAGTTGGGCGCGTTGTGTAATGTCCTCGATCAGCAACACTGCGCCATTTACCCGCGTGCCTTGTCGCAACGGATAGATGTAGAAGTTGACGAGAAAGTCGCTTTCGATACTTTGGCCCGCCAGCGAGACATCCATCTTTTGAACATTGCGTCCAGTTTCTAGCACTTCGCGTACTGGCTCTGACAATGTATCGAACAAGCCCACCCGATAGTCGAACAACGATGAGCCAATGGCCTGATATGTCCAGCCATAGTGTGTCATCATATATTGATTGGCAATGCGGACGCGCTGGTGTTCATCCAACACCACAATGCCTTGTTGAATGGATTGCACCACCGCTTCATTAAACGACTGGCTTTCGCCCAAGTTGTTAAATAGCCGTGAGTTTTGAATAGACACGGTGGCCAAGTTGGCCATGCGCTGAATAAGGGTGAGCGTTTGGCTATCGGCAAAACGGAAGGCTTGGTCAAGCTCGCTACCCAGCCGCAACACACCCAATCGATCACCACCTGCAATCATAGGAACCATTAGAACGGCACGTTCGCCTTGGGCGGCCCATGTTTGCATATCGGTATAGGTATAGGTTTCGGCATCAGCAATATTTAGCTCAAAATTTTGGCTTTGCCCCGTATAGTAAACTTCGCCCGCCGCCGTCGTCTGTAGTGGAATCGCGTTATCGGGCAAGATGTACGTCTGACCATCGGGGGTCAACTCTACACGGGTCATTTCAAACAGATCGGGTTCGGCATCAGATCGAATGGCGAGGTGCATGTGCGTAAATAACACAAAAGGCTGCAAACCTTCAGAGAGCGCCATAATGATCTCAGCTTGATCGAGTGTGGCCGCCATCGCTTCCATCAGACGATTAAGCTGCTGTTCAATATCAGCTTGGCGCACAGTTTCGCTATAGAGGCGTTGGTTTTCGATAGCTGCCGATGCTTGTAGCGCAAACAACTCAATCGGCTGCAAGGTTTGTTCGGTGGGGCGTTTGCCGTCTAGTGGCGAGTCTAGGCGGATGAGGCCAATAATGCGCTTTTGGTCGTGCCCCATCAATGGCAGATAAATAACATCTTGCGGATGCCATACATCTTCATCTACAGCGGCAGGACTAGCGGGCTCGCCACGCCGAATATTTTTAACCACCCATTCACTGTCATAGCGCAAGTAATAGGCACTGCCGACCTTGAGTTCATGAAATTCTAGGTCATTAAAACGCTCTTGCCATACTGTGCCGGGGGTTAGGGTGCGCTGAATTTGGACTTCTGCTTCGGTGCTATAGCCCACACTGATAAATTGTGTTGGCTCTAAATAGGGGTCGCGCAGGGTCAATTGAACATGTTGCCAGCCCGCAGCATGGATAGCAGTGGCCACGGCCTGCAAGCGGCCCCTCATATCAGGCGCACGCTGAATTTCGCTTGAGGCTAAATTAAGCTGTGCCAAGCGATCCCGTTCGCGCCGTGCATCTTCAGATTGTTGACGAATGGTGTCTACTAAACGATAGTTTTCGATAGCAAAAGCCGCTTGGGTGGCAAACACCTCTAACAAGTCAATGAGTTCGCGGGTGGGGCGTTGTCCGTTCATTGGATCATCTAAAGAAATTGTGCCTATCAGCGTTTTATCGCTGCTATAAATGGGCACAATCAGCAGGTCTTCGGCACTCCAGCGCCGCGGCCCACGCCCCGATGCGTGCTTAAGAGGATCTTCTACCAATTTACCTTGCAGGGCAGCTTGCCACTCGTCTTGAAAGTCTGATGGAAAAAAGTAGACCGCGCCGGTCTTCCAACGTGGATCAAGCAAGCGTGTAACTGTTTCGATAGAGCGAGAACGAATGGCAGGGTCTTCAAAGGCCTCGGCCCCAACGCCCAAATGATTAACCACATCTAAGGTTTGATCGCGTTCATTCAATATGCGGATCAAAATTTGCTCGAAGCCCACACTAGAGCGCAGGTTTTCGGCCAATTCTTGCATTAAGACCGAGATGCCTACGCCCCGCCGTACCATGTCACCAAGTCGGAAGACGCTTTGCATCTGGTCGGCCCGTCGCTTCAGGCGTTCGTTGGCCTGCACTTGATCTCGATAGCGGCGCGCATTGGTAATGGCTAATGAGGCTTGTTGGCCAAGGCGTTTAACAAACGATTGTGTAGCTGGTGTAAAGCCATTTGGCTCATCACTATAAATATGGATAAAGCCAACCACCTGATCTTCAAACCGAATGGGTTCAGCGATAGCCGAACGAGCTGAGATAGGCGTAGCTTCAATATCAACCCCACGATAATCTTCAATATAGGCTGTATCGGCATTGTCGAACATACGTTGCTCGATACTGGTGAAGTGGTGGGTAATGTCGCGGTTGTCGCTATTGGGGAACAAGCTGTTGGCCCCCAGCCGTGTCTCAAGCTCTGGGGTGTTGTCATCAATCCACATTTGGCGCGGCAACAACAGGCCCACACTGACACCGACGGCGTTGGTGGTGGTCAGCGCTTCGTTGCGGATAACCTCTAGCACGCGATCAATTAGTAGCGTTTCACTGAGTTCGCGGTTAATGCGATCAATGGCTTCTTGCTCCTCGACACGCGCCCGTAAGTCGGCATCGGTAATGGAGTAGAGGCGTGCCCGTTCAAGTGCGGCCGCAATTTGGGCCCCAATGGCCAACAATAACTGTTCATCAGAGCGCGTATAGGTGCCTTTGCGCTTGCTGCCAATCGCCAGTTCACCGATAGCGCGTTGATTACTAATCAATGGCACAATCAACACATCAGAATGGAGCTCCAGTTTTTGGGCCAGCTCTTGATAGACCGGTAAAATGCTCGGATCGCTTTTTACTGCATCGGTACGATAGGGCTTGCGTGACATCACAGGGCTATAACTAAAGTTTTTGCCATAAATGTCAATTTCAAAAGATGGCTCGGGCATGGTTGCGCCGCGCATCATTTCGTTGGTATAGATCAGTTTGCCATGCTTGGTGTCGAGCAAGGCAATCGCCACTTGATCGGACTGCATAATGTCGCGCATTTCATCCAAAACGGCATCAAACACTTCGGTTTGACTCAGTTGGTCGGCGACTCGTTCGGCAATGCGTTGAAGGCCTTCAGTCTCTTGCGAGAGACGTTCCACCTCGCCATGCAAATTGGCATTGTCTAGCAAAACGGCGGCTTGGCCAGCAGCAAGGCTTAACACCCGACCGTCTTCGCGCCCAAAATTTCGATCATTAGATCGATTGGCAACTTGCAAAAGGCCAAACTGCACATTGCCCACAACCAATGGCGCAAATAAGACCTTACGAACACCCACCATGTTGGCCAACTGGGCAAAGTTACGTGCGCCCGTCCATGTTTCTAGCCCTAGTTCGTTGCTATACCAATAGTCTTGTCCATTTTGAAGCTGGTTGAAAATGGAGTCGGGTTCGATAGGAATTTGATAAAAGGTGATACTTTCGTCATCTATGCCAAAAAATGGGGATTGCGCCACCAATAGTTTACTGTCATTTTCATAAAGTAGAACGCCACACATTTCAACATCAAGTAATTTGGCTACATGGATAGTAATTTGATCGATCAGGCTACTTTCGTGGGTGTGTGCAGCTTGTGTCATTTGTTGCAGATTGGCCAGTTCGGCAATATAGCGCCGTTCGCGGTCATATAAATTGGCGTTTTCGACCACAATTGCCGCTTGGGCCGCAAAAATACTGGCTAGGCGCATGTCATCATCAGTAAAATTGCCACCATCGCGCTTGTTGCCCACCAGCAGCATCCCGATGCGGGTGCGGCCGACCCCTAGGGGAATCATGGCGGCATTTTTGATGCTGATAGTTTCGCCCAGACCGCGCAAATTAAGGGCGCTTACCATTTCGTCGCCCAGCACGCCATTGCTATACCACCATGCTTCGCCCTGCCAAATTCGATGGGCGTGGCTGTCCACAGGTACAGGCAACCGATAAAGCGACATGATTGCATCGGTTACACCAAAGAAGGGTAGCTGACTAACCAATGCGTCGGTTTGTGCGTCGTATAGCATGAGACCGCAGATTTCGACATTCATTAGGCTAGCAATGCGCTCGTGCAGTTTTTGATAAAGTTCGCGGGCATCCACTTGTTCGCCCATGGTTTGGGCGATATTCTGCAAACCATTGAGTTGCAACACACGATTAGCTTGCTCGGTAGAAAGGCGCGTATTTTCGATGGCGACAGCGGCTTGGCCAGCCACCGACTCTAGCAAACGCAGGTCTTCGTGGGTGAAGGCGTGGGCTTTGTTGCTGGCTAGTTCTATTGTGCCTATAAAACGCCCACTAACCGTTAGGGGTACACCGATATAACTTTGATAAGGAAAGGTCTCGTTGCGGGGCCCTACATCGGCCCGCACCGACACATCGTTTAGCAAAAGGGGTTGTTGATAGCGAGCAATCCATGCCGTATAGCCAGTATCGAAATCATGGCCGCTGCCATTGCTGCTATTGCCGTTCATATAGGTGCTATAGCCACTGCCCACTTGGCCCAAGGGGCGTGGGCGATTCAGGGTTGGATCCCACAAAATCACTTCACCGGCATCATACTCAATAACGCTGCTGATGCTGGTCAATATGGTAGTCATGGTTTGGCCAAGGTCAGCGCCGATGGTAATCGTCTTACTAATGTCTTGTACAACGGTTAGAGCGCGGGCAGTGTCGAAGAGATCTTCTTCATCGCTGGTGGCCACTTCACGCATAAATACAACAAAGCGTTGCCCTTCGGCGGTGGGCAAGGCATGAGAAGCCGCCTCGACGCGCTTCATACCGATCCGTAGTAATGCCCGTCCTTCTTGGGCAAATAGATCGTGAAACACGTCTTGGGGTTGCACCCGCGAGGCCAAAACTGTTAGGTTTGGCTCTATACCGCTAAGCTCAAACCACTCGGCGGCACGCGGACTAATATAGACCAGATGACCGCGCCCTTCGGCAACCAAAACCGCCCCGTCATTGTTAAGTAAATTAACGGGGATTGTGCGTTTGGCATCCACCGAGCGTGTCCGCGCTTGGCTTTTGGCCATTTGGCGGGTAAAGGCATATAGCCACGACAGCCCAGCTAAACCAACAGTTACAAGCAGCAGTTCAAAGCTCATGATGCTCTCTTTGTCGCAGCACAACACCTATGCGGTTAAGCCAAGGGGTGTGTGCGTTCTCCTTCCTTGTGCCGTACTACCACGATGTTTCGATAGGCTCTGCGTCTTCGCCACCCTCATCGCCACGCCGACGATCTTCTGCCGCACGTTCCGTAATTTCTCGAATATCAGCAAAATGATGGGTTGCATTAGAAACCGAGCCAACCAAGAGCGTCATTAAGGGAACTTCGCGTCCATCGCGCAGCATGTGGCCACGCTCACGGTCAATGAACGAGTAGTGTTGTTGCACTTCTTGGTTAAAACGTTCAACCAGTTTTTCTTCAAACACTTCACTACGGTCAGTATAGGTGATAATGACGAAGTTATTGCTGCCGGGGTGTCCCAAAAAGTCATTGGGCGTACCGCTTTTGTCTACAATTTCGCCGATAATAAGCGAGGTAAAACGTTGCACTTCTGTGCCGGCCACAAAACCATACACTTCTTTGAAGTCTTCAAAGTTCTCGATCTTAGCATCCAGATAAGTCCATGTGTCTTCAGATCGCATCAACTCGCGCAGGCGGTTTTCGATGATGGCGCTACTGGGCAAGCCGCTATTGGGATCGGTATAGTTTTCGCGCTCGGCACGTTCAATTTGGTTTTTGACGCGCAGCTTTAGTTCTTCAATGTCAAAAGGCTTGGTGATGTAGTCGTCGGCCCCCAACTCTAGGCCAATCAATTTGTCAGAACGCTCGTCTTTTTGCGTTAAGAACATAATCGGGATATGGCTGGTGCGGGTGGTTTGGCGTAGCTCGCGGCATACATCATAGCCGTTCATATCGGGCAGCATAATATCTAGCACAATAAGTTGTGGCAACTGCTTGCGGGTCATTTCTAGGGCATCGCTGCCGCGGGCGGCAACTTGCACATCGTACCCCTGCCCCGTGAAATAAATGCGTAGCATGTTGGAAATATCGAAATCATCTTCGACAACTAAAATACGACCTTTGCTCATCAATCCTTCAGCGTTAAGTCAGTTCTTGGCCTAACGCTAGCCTCCTTTCCTCAAAGGGTTTGTGATTGAATGTGTGACCAAATGGTGATGCAAGTGGGCGGGCTTTCGTCAAACTCATCATTTGCCGACCCGTTTTGCTTAGGGGGTTGCCACATTGCAACACAAATCGCTTCGCCCATTATTGCATCAGTATAACATAGAGTGACAGACAAGGCTAAAGAACAATGGGGCAGTTTTATCTGCCAAAACGCAATACTAACAGAATTTAATCAATGTAGCATTTATCAGCATTAAAACGATGGTTTCCAAGCGCGACGGTTTTCTTGGGCGCGTTGGCGTACCCGCTCGATTTGGGCATCGGTAACTGGTTTTTCAAATGTCCGAAAGCCACTTAACCTAAAGCCATGCCGGGTTGCGATTTCGCCAATTTCTAGAGCTTGCCCAATGGTGATGTGCTTCCCAATAGTATAGTCTTCATAGCGCCCTTCAAGTGAAAGCGCGATGGTCTCGGCCATACAGGCAAAAGACTTACCCGACGGAAAGCCAAAATCAAACCCAAAATCCACTGGGCCGGGCACTTCTACCATGCCACCTTCAATCACCAACACATCGTCGCGCTGTTCAAGTACCCGTTTGCTTACATCGCGGGGGCGGGCCACATCACAGATTACCGCGCCGGGCTTCAAATGGTGTGGTTCTATCACGCTATGAGTGGCGCTAGTAACCGTCAAAATCAAGTCAGCATCATAAATGGCTTTGATATCTGTGCTGGCGCTGACGGTGGCACGCTGGCCCTCGCAGCGAATACGGGCATCATCTAGGGCATCTTCGCGCCGCCCTATCAAGACTAAATCGGGAACGCTGTGTGCCAGCATTTCGGCACAGGTGCCACCAATAGCGCCAGTTGCGCCCACCACGGCTACCTTAGCCTCATCAAGGTTAATCCCCATGACGCGGGCTGCTTCGCGCATGGCTTCGACAGCGATATAAACCGTATAACTATCGCCAGTGGTTACGGGCACTTCAAGGCGGTCGGCAATGGTTTGGCCGGCATCGCCCACTACAGATGTATAGGCTCCCAAACCCACAATTTTTGCGCCTTTTTCAGTTAGATTTTTGCCACAAGCCACCAATTTCCGATAGACCTCTTGCACTGGCAAGCGCATCATGGTGGGGGGGGTATAGGGGCAGGCAATAAACCAGCCTTGTGCTTCTGCGCCAGTTGCCTCTGAGACAATGCCATGAATGAAACTAATGTCTACTGGCGGGAAAAAGCGCGAAAAGAAGTTGATCTGTCCTTCTGTTAGCACCTTACCCACTACTGGCCACTTGCGTGAGACATCTTCTTTGATGCTGATGGGGTGAAATATGAAACCAAATGTATGTTCGGTTGTCAACAGATTATGTCCAGTCATCTAGCAATTGACTTTCGTCTAAAATTTCATCGCGCTGATACAAACGCCGATGTAGTGCCGAAATATTGGCAGGAAAAATGTGGTGATCGCTTTGCTCGAAGGCAATGCTTTTGCGGATGATGCGGCGTTCTGGTGAGGCCGCCAAAATTACGTCCGACTCGACCATACGTGCAGGCATCACAATCATCCCAGAACCAATGCGACAGTTATGCCCCACACACCCCCCCAACACTGGCTGTTTTATATCTTCAAATTTGCCTTCAAAGTTGGGGGCTTTAATGGGCGACGGCAGCAGGTTAAAGTCAGTAAAAGTAGAGCCAGCGCCGATAAAGCTGTTGCGCCCAATGACGCACATTTGCAAACAGGTGTTTTGGGCCACAATGGTGTTTTCCATGAGCATGGTCATAAAGATTGCAGCGCGGAAAGGCAAAAAGCAATTGTGCCCAATGACACTCAGCATTAGCTGACAGCCAGTGGCGATGGTTACATTGTCGCCAATAATGCAGTTGTCTATAATCACGCCGGGGCCAATGTCGCAGTTTTGACCGATCACCGCCGGGCCAGAGATAACGGCGGTGGGATGAATGACTGTGCCAGCCCCCACTTGCACTGCCGTAGAGGAAGATAGCACTTGGCGTTGCTCTTTAATGGCCTGAAACAACAGCTTTAGCGCATACAAATTATGACGGCTAACGCGCTCATCAAAACGGCTAGAGCGCGAAAAGACCCCTAACGGAATGGCTGCATTGAATAAATGCACCCAGCTTTCGATAACCGCACAAGTGCGCTCTGAGAGGAAATGCGTGAGGTCTTGTTCTTTTCGCATAGGGGTAGTGTCGCGCTTGCCACCCCGACTGCCGCGCTTGGGCGTGTCGAGTTTGACGTTGGTCATGGTGTCGGGGATATTGTAATAGCCTTTTTCGATAGCGCCTGACGGAATAGCAATCGGCACAAGATCATTACGCTCGGCCCAACCCGACGGTAAATAATAGAGATCTACAGGGTAATACTCTGGGCCAGAAGGCGGAATGATGCGTTTTAGGCTGCTAAGAGGAATGACATATTTCTGCCAAGCTGGGTCGTCTGCGGGCAAAACTGCTTGACAGGGCCGCCCTAGATTGCGGGCAGCTTTGATGAAATAGTTCAGAAAATTTTCATCAAAATAGATATTGTCCCGATAGACGAAAACTGAGTCATCGGCCCGCACGCCCGGTCGGTCGCGCTGAAGTACAGTTTTTAATTCTTCATAATCGGTGAGATCTTCTTCAACAGGCGATGGCTCTAGGCAACGAGCAGTCACCTCTTTATGATGAATTTGTAGCGTGTTAGGCAGACCTGCCGGATTGATAACCTGAAGGTTACTGGCTGGTTCATTAAATGGTTGGACAAGTCGTTTATCTGAGATAACGAAGGTTCGCATGTTGACAAATTTTCCTTCAACAAATGATTTAGATCAATTGTAGCAACTAATTGCCGAACAGAATAGCACTATCCATTGATCTAAAGCCGTGTTAGAATCAACTAGGCATAATTGTACGTTGCACCCATTTATAGAGGTGTCGAGAAGATATAACTTTCGTGACCGAAGTTCGCGCTTTTTCTCCTACGCCGATGGATTTGACACTTGTTAGCCGTTTGGCTGGTGACCAACTAATGATGGACACAACCACCGCGCTAACCAAAGAGGCACATCCACTAGAAGCGGCCTTACTGACCATTGTCCCATTAGCTGATCTTGGATTGCCGACCCTTGTCTTGCGTGACCAAGAAAATGGTTACATTGGTCAAGTAAAACATAGGACAGGCGAAACCCATGCTCATCTGGTGATGCTGGCCCCCACCCCAGCTACCGATGTAGAGCCGTGGCCATGGGTACAGTTGGTCGAGGGTCTGTTACAAGTCGCTACCCAACGGGGTGCAACAACAACCATTGCCGAGCTTCCAGAAACCGCTTCAGCCGCTTTCAAAATTTTACGTCAAGCCGGATTTGTAGTCTATGCTCGTCAAACGATCTATCGCTATGAACCCGCCACAGACAAACCACTA
>CAZLPC010000004.1:19980-21412 GCA_964561305.1 uncultured Anaerolineae bacterium | reverse complement strand
CCCACCCACGCCCGCCCAAATGCCGACAAGCGAAAAGCATTGGCAGCAGCCATATCGTCGTCGCGGGTGTTACCTAACTCGATCAACGCCAGCCAGAACATGGGTTGGGTAATGGTGAAGTGCAACACCGCCCCTTCTACTGCATCCCAACTTTCAAAACCCTTCAAATAGTTTTTGCTGGCCACATCACGAATATACCAACTCTCATAGTCGCCGCCCGGACGCTGAAAATCCGGTTCTGACGCTTTTAGCTCGGCCACAATGCCGTCAATCGAAACCCAGCCATCGGTGGCCATATATTGGATTAACTCGCGCAAGGTGTCACGGATCAGGCGCGGATCGTTTTCCCACTTGCCATATTCGGGCAGCAACGTGGGTACATGCCACAATTCGTTATAGAGGCTGGTGCTGGCCCAACTGGTGATTAGGCGCTGCATTTGGCTGGTGCGGCTGACTTCTAGCCATGTTTTGACAGTGGCCCGAACGGTGTGCAAATGCCCATCTTGGTTATTAAGCAGTTGCAACTCGGCAGCTAAAAACATCATCAAGGCCAAGCGACGTTCATCAGTGGGGCCAATAAAGCGGCTAAACAAATCGTCGCGTGTTTCTGCCGACAAATACCCATTATCAAGGATAATATGGCGTGTTTGCACATAAGCCAGCAAGGTCGTTAGGTCATCTATAATGCTGGTATCGGGGCGCTGAATGGCAGCAGGTTCATCTTGCAATACTACCTCAGCCAACATCAGCTCGGTGTCGGGCAAAATAGGATCATCGGGCAACTCTAGTGGCCCATCATCACTGAGATCATAACCCACTTGGCGCGTGGGTAGGGTTTTAGCCAAGTCGGCGGGCACATACACAAACTGTTGTAGGCCGGTTTTGCTGTCGGCCATCGTCAAGTGCACAAAACCGCGATAGTACAACACCTCGGCTACGCCTTGTGGCTTCAGATGTGGCTTTTCGCGCTTGCGCTTATCGGGCCCCACTTGCCGAATATCGCCATGTAAACGGCTAAATTGGGCAATGGGCATTTTGCCGCTGGGTGCAGTTAATAGCATTTGTAAAGCGCCGCGCTCGTTATCTTGCAGGCGCTCCCACTCTTTGGCGGCGCGTGTGGGGTCTAGCATAGCAGCCGACAATTGTTCGGCTGCTATGTTCACATCGCGCTCGTCAATATCAGCATCCCACCGATTGGCGATAATGGTCAGCAGATGAGCATCGTGTTCTTTTAGTGCATCATACAAATTGTGCATGGTCTACTCGACTTCAAATCGAATTTGCGGTGCAGAGTCTTTACCATAATCTGGAATCAGCAAGCGCCCAATGAGTTCAAAGCGCCAAATTGCATCTAGCAAAAATGCCCATGCCGACACCGACCCAATGATAATTGCTAAATCGGCAAACGAGAGTGTCGTTAGGTTAAACGCAT
>CAZLPC010000004.1:0-19970 GCA_964561305.1 uncultured Anaerolineae bacterium | reverse complement strand
GCATTGCGTAGGCCTTCAATGGCAATGATGATGATATAGATTAGTAGCATTGCGCCCGCCAAAATAAGCCGACGGCGATCCTGCCATTGAATTTTATAGCCCCCGTTTTGATTGGCTAACATGATAATCCACATACCACCTACCATACCGGCTGTCGTCAACACAGTACGGCTGGTCTCGACAGAGGCTTCGCCATAGGTGCGATACAAAATCCAGATAAAAGTGGCTACAAATGTGAACGATAAGCCCGCCGGCAATACAAAGCGCGTCATGTTGCTAATCAGGTCGTCTTCGGGCTGACCAGAACGCGCCCAAATCGTCAAAAAGAAAGCCGGAATGCCCACTGGCAGCGATGTCAGCAAAAAGTTATGTAATGGAGTAATAGGAAACTCTGACACGCCAATATAGCCCGCAATGATGATTAAAAACACGGTGTAAAAAGTGCGTGTTAAAAACAGACGTGTTACATCGTTCATGCCGTTTAAGATGCGTTGACCTTCTAGGAAAGCATGGGGCAATGCCTCAAACTTGTTGCCTAGCAATATAATATCGGCGATGCTGCGGGTGGCTTGGCTACCGTCTTCCATAGCAATACCCACATGGGCCTTCTTCAGCGATAACACATCGTTCACGCCGTCACCCATCATAGCCACATAGTGCTGTTTTTTGCGTAATACATCTACGATGGCTTCTTTTTGTTGGGGTGTAATGCGCCCAAAAACCGTATTCTCGACAACAGCTTGCTCAAACTCGCTTTGTCCCAGCTTCGCTAGTTCTGTCCCAGAAATGGCCTTTTCATCAACAGAAAAGCCAGCTTGATAAGCCAATGCCGCCACAGTGGTAGGATTATCGCCTGAAATGAGCTTAAGGGTGATGCCGGCCTGTCGAAATTGGGTCAAAACCTCGTTTACATTGGGCCGCAGTTCGTCCGACAAGCTTACCAGACCAAGTGGCTTTAGATTGGCAGGCAAGTCCGGTTCGCGGTCATCGGGAACCTCGCGCACAATGTCGGTAGAATGTGCCAACACCAATACCCGCAACCCTTGCTGTGCCAGTTCGGTCTCTTGGGCCTGAAAATCAAAGCTGTCAAACATCATACCGCTTGCACCCAGCACATACGTGCCGGTATAGGTGTCGTTTTCAAAGCAAGCCGCCGACCACTTGCGGACCGAAGAAAACGGGATACTTTGCACAACGGGATATTTTTTGCCCACTAGCGCCTCAGCGATAGCTTCGGAGGTGCGGTTGTCTTTATTCACAGAGGCGACATAATCGCCTAAGATGGTGCGTAAATCATCGAGCGTGCAATCTCCTAAGGGATGTAGGTCGTGATAGAGAATGCGGTTGGTGGTTAGCGTGCCAGTTTTATCTAGGCACAACACATCTACATGACTAATGCTCTCGACGGCATTACTTTGTTGCACCAAAGCGCCACGCCCTGCAATCCGCAAAGCTCCTACTGCATACGACACCGTGATCATCAGCAACAACCCTTGCGGAATAAGGGAAATCGTCACGGCGGTGTCTTCTACGGTTGTGCCAAAGTCTTTGTCGGCATAGGCCGATTGTAGCCACAACAACGCTGCAATTGAAATTGCCACCACCACCAATATTCGCACCAATATGCTAATCTGTTTTTGTAGCGGGGTAAGGATAACGGTAAATTGACGTGCGCCAGAGGTAATTTTTTGGGCGAAAGAGTCGTTTCCTACTTTTTCGGCGACAAACAATCCATTACCCGATACACAAAAACTGCCCGATAAAATTTCATCATCGGGATATTTAGCAATCAGATCAGATTCTCCGGTCAGCAACGACTCATCCATGTCTACACGTTTGGCAGGCTCGTCGTTGCGGGGGTCTTTGATTAAGCGCCCGTCTACCACCGCCTGATCGCCACTATTCATCACAATTACGTCGCCCAACACCACCTCGGTTTGGCCAATTTCGATCTCTTGGTTGTTACGGATGACTTTTACTTTGGGGCGTGTTAATAATGCAATTTGATCGAGTTTGATCTTGGCACGATACTCTTGAAATGCACCCAAAAATACATTTACCACCACCACACCGCCTGTGGCCAGTGCTTCTGGAATTTTGCCCAGTGCAATCAATACGCCCACAATCAACAGCAGGGCCACATTTGCAACTGATAAAAAGTTAGATTTGATGATGTCGGTTAATGAGCGACTGGTGCTAAGGTCAACGTTATTGACTTGGCCTTGGCGTTTGCGGTCTTCAACTTGGGCACTAGATAACCCTACAATCGGTGACTCGGTGGACATTTTGCTATGTACTCCCTGTGATCAGCCATAAAATGCTGTTCCACAGTGTAGCACGGGGATTGGGCTATAGAAAAGTCGGCATTTATCTATTTATTCATCAAGTGCCGATAATAAATTGCCCAAGCGCCCCTTTTTAGGGCGCATATTGATCTGATAGCGCTTGCCGAAGCCAGAACCAGCCGAGACAAGATATTGCTCTAGCACTAATTCGTCGAGCGCATCAGCTAGTTGCTCTACATCACCAACAAGCGCTTGAACCTCGGCCACCGTCAAGCCTTCAACGGTAGCACTTTTATCGCGCAGTAACGCAAACATGATGGCTTTATAGGGTTCGGGAAGATTGGCAATGTCTAGTGTCGTAATCCCACCAGCGTCGGCTTTGCGCTTCGAAATCGTTTCGCCAGACTTGATCTTTTTCTTAAAGCCAGTCAGAAAATCTAACTCGTCATCAGCAGGAGGCTGGTCTTCATTTTGCTGATTAGATTTGCGCTTGCCCACGTTGCCCAGCATATCAAATAGGTCAGACATGGCATTGCTCCTAATATAATTGTGGCATTTCTACCGGAACCGATTGCGGGCTGCACTCGCCACACCAAATTGCGTCTGCCACAACCAAGGCTTTCGGGGTTTGGTTTTTACCCACATAGACCGTCAAAAAATAGGGGTATTTTGAGGCATAGTCTTTGGCCACAAAACGCCCACAAAAACGACACGTTGCGTTGGCTGGTTCGCCAGAGATCCAGCAAATGGCGGCCATCTGGGTATATCCTTTCTGACACAGGTTTTGTCTATTGTACCAATATTATGTATTTTCTGATGGATCGTTTTCGTTTTTAGTGGTTTTCTCAGTATTTTCTTCAGATGTTGCGCTGCTGTCTGTATCTATGTCTTCATTTGTTGGATGCGGCTGGGTGGTGCGGTTGGCTTGGCGTTCGCGCATTTTGGCGGCATTATCTTGCAAATGCCGAAAGAAGTCTGAGTTAGTGACTTCTTCAATTTGTTGTGATACCTTGCCTTTGTCAATCTCAATCCGCAATTCTTGAATTTGGTTCTTTAGTTCCTGCTCGCGCTGGCGCACTTGCAGAGCATTGTCAATGGCAATCGAAGCATGATCGGCCAGCTTGTTTAGTTGGCGCATGTCGTCTTCTGTGAAGAAGTTGGCTTCATGGTGTACCAGTGTCAGCGTGCCAATTAAACGATCCCCAATCAGCAACGGAATGCCCAAAAACGAGCTAATCACCAGTTTTGTCGTTTTGCCAACCAGTTCAATCTCGACCGAGGCAAAACCAATGGTACGTTGCAAATCTTCAGAGGCTTTAACAGTGGGCAAAAACAAAGGCTCTTTGGTGGCGGCAATTGTGCCGGTTGGGCCTTTGCCCATGCTATACTTACGCCCGGTCGTATCGGTGAAGCCATCTTTGCCCCACCACGCCTCTACGGTTAGGTTGCGCCCGCCTACAATAGCGACTTCGGCAGCATCATAGTCCACTACTTTTTGTACCGCCGCCAATACTGACTTGACTGTTTTTTCATAGTCGAGTGTAGAAGACGTGATCGTTTGGCTGATGGCATGTATCGAGTCAAGTTCGGCCAAGCGTTGGCCAAACGATTCGCTGGCATTATGTAGCCCGTTCGATAGTTGGCGCAGTTCTAGCCCAATGGTGGGGTGAACTGGCAAGGGCATAGTAGCTGTATTGCCGGATAGTAACTTATTCATTTTTGAAGCGGTCAAAGCCAATTGGCGCATGGGTTTAGCTATGCTGGTTTCGATAAACCAGATGCCGGCTATCCCGACGATAATAAGTACGGGCAAGCCAACTATAATGCCACCAAACGCCGCCGCAATCGTCGCAATCAAACTAACACCGACAATAACTGCTGCTATAATGCCTAAGACAGATAATTTTTCTAACATATCGGCATCCTTCATATAATCTTGCTTAAATCAGCATCAATTTTTGATTGACTTCGACCGCCATTGCTTCCTGCGACAATTCTTCTTTCAAGCCCTCAACAAATTCCAATACATCGCCCAAATACCGATCCAGCTCTGATTGTGTCACAAAGGTACGGACAATGTAAATATCTTCGCTCACCAAGCCTACTTCTTCGCTATTCCAAACCCCATGGGCGGTGTTGCTGGTGGCGGTTGATCCCCCAAAAAGTTGCCCCAAAAAGGCTTTGGTGCGATCAATATAGACCGTTGTATCTACTACAGTATCCACATCTACCGTAGTCGGGATATAGACACCGACTTGATTGGTACGCCCCAACCGATCTGCCAATTGATAGGTTACTTCTGCCAATTCAATGGGGGTATTTTCTAGCCCTAGCTCGGCAATAGTTGGCACATTGTCCAGATATGGAATTTCAAAGTCAGGATTAAGCAACGATGGGGTGCTGGGCTGCATTTGGTGATGGGCTACTACTACAACAGTAGTACGCTCTGGGTGCAGATGAGCTCGCAAGCGTGAGGCCAGCCTTTGCACGCGCTCACTATCGTTGGGATCGGCCATGATGATGATTTGATTGGCTTTTTCGAGCATATAAATCATGCTTTCATCAATGCGGTCGGGTAAGCCAATAACCACATTAGCATAGTCGCTAAACAAGCGATCTACTACGAGCGTTGTTCGTACGTTAGCGGGCAGCCCCACCGTTCCTTCAATCACAGCAACATCAAAGCCGCTAGGATGTGGATAAATCTCATCCGATCCATTTAGACCCAATGTTGCCGCCAACTGCATCGGATAGGGGTGTTCGGTATAGGCAGCTTTGCGCCCAGTTGTATTGGCCAACATCATCGCCAACACAATGCCCAACAGCGTTGCACTTCCGCCAGCATCAAACACCAAAGACAGCTTAATCTCGCCCCCTTTGGTGCTAAGACGGCTGTTTAAGCCCACCAAGCGCCCACTTAACATTTGGGCAAGGCGCAGTGCAGTGGCATCATAGCGCAGCAACATGCTTAAAAAATCTTCGCGGCGCATCACCAGCAGTTCAACTTCACTTAGTGCTGTGGCGGTAGCGGTAGCGGCTAGGTTATGGTTGCTCGATAGATTATGTTCGCCCAAAATATCGCCTTGCTTAAGATAGGCCAAAATTTCAGTGGCATCGGTGTGGCGCTCATCGGGGGTAAGGCGGCTAATACCCACAATCCCTGATTTAATGAGATAGATACCATCACCAACATCCCCCTGCCATAAAATTACTTCGTTACGCTTATAGCGGCGCGAGGTAGTGGTACTGGCCACCAGATGGCGCTCGTCTTCCAAGAGATGTTCAAATAAGGGGACTTGCTTTAAAAAAACAGCATTATCCAGATCAACCGCATCCCAGATGGCTTGGGGCACGCTGCGGCCCGCCCGCTTCACTTTGCCGCCAAACACCACTCGATAGTATATATTACCATCTACTAGAGCCTGATGAATGTAGCCTGTTTCGACAAGGGCTTCAATGGCAGCCATTAATTGTGATAGCGGCAGGCTTAGTTTCGCTTGAATGTCGGCAAGATGCACCTGCTTCTGGCGCGACAAGAAATTGATCAAGTCGCGCTGATCGGCTGGCAACGCCAATAGATCAAGCGGATTTAGCCCTTTTTCGCCTTCGGCTTTGGGTTGTGTACCAAAATCAATGTCCGATTTTTCAGTCTGGCGCTGGCGGCGCAAAGACCCTAATAACCTTGACAGTGGATCGTGATCACTCATGCTGTTTCTTTAACACAACCATTGCTTTAAAGAATAGTTGTGTTGCCCCTTCCTTTTGGCCTAAATGTTGACGATGAGCAGCTTGCAACTATAGCTTAATGAAAACGACAAACCAGCTCGCTTTAGTCATCTTCTGAATTTAAAATTTCTTCGGCGATCTCTTGCACCGTTATTGACCAAGGATGATCGGGATGGAGGGCGCTAAACACATGTGTGCTGGCATTCGAGGCCACATCATCAGACAAAGGCAATACACCTGCCACAATCGCATCGTATGTTTTGCTGATTTGTGTCCGCATTTGATCAAAGTCATACGTGGGCAAGGCCATATTGACCACCAAGCGCAAGCGCGGTACTTCTAGCTTGCGGGCAACATCTACGGTAACGGCTGTTCCTTGAAAGTCTTGATTATCGGGACGCAAGATGATGATCAGTCCGCTTGAAATAGCCACCGATAGCAGCGTTTCCTCGTTAAGGCCGGGGTGGGTATCTATAAATAAATAATCGAGGTTTAAGTCTTCAATGATCTGCTGAAAACCCTCGTTCAAAAGCCCTACATCATAGCTTTCGCGCAGAATGCGTGCAATCTCGCCCGTTTTAATGCTAGACGGAATCAGCCACAGCTTAATATCGCGCAAATACTCGCGCCCTTCTTGCAGCGCTGTCAGTTCATGTACAGCATAGGCACATTCTTCAATGCTGGCTTTGCCCCACAAATAATCGTTTAGTGCTTTATCAATACTGCTTTCATCAAAGCCGAACAAGGTATGAATACCCGGCGATTGAATATCAGTATCTACAATTGCCACACGATGCCCCATGCGGGCGGCGGCGGTGGCAATGTTGGCTGTCAGGTTCGATTTACCCGTACCGCCACGAAAAGAGTGAATGGAGATAATTTCACCCATGAATTGTCTCCTCATCAGGTCAATGGTATCTGTGCTGCATTGTAGCACGAATATTTCAGATTATCACTGAAATGAAAGCGTTAGAAGTCTGTTGTTATAGAAATAGTCGCTAGAAGTAGCCGAAAAGCGGTGGACTTTATTAGTGTAGGGGTGATTTTGAGGCCGGCTATTGCTATAAATATCTCTGAATTTTGTGGGTAGGTTTCAGTTAGTTCACGGACACGCCTAAACAGATAGGACAAGGCTTTAACATGGGTATGGCCCAGTATTGGTCTATGATTACGATGGTTAGCTCCTGAAGCGCAGTGGGTTAAGCGTTGTGATCAATGTCATAAAGCTTTGACAAAATCGCTTCATAAAACGCTATTGCCCTTTACAAACCATATTGCAGCGTGCTATAAATAATGCAACCTGCCTTATAACGTGATGCAGCTTTATGTTCTGGGCCAACACTCGACGGTATGGGTGCTATGTCAACCGACAATGTGCGGCAGTCGCCATCACAGAAATCGGAAGCAGGCAACCCCTTTTGAGAGCCTATGGCTCCAAAACCGGGCGAGCACACGGTAAGGCGGGTATCCATCTTCATCGGGGTATGGCGCAGTTGGTAGCGCGCTGTGTTTGGGACGCAGAGGCCCTCGGTTCGAGTCCGAGTACCCCGACTAAAATTGACTCTTAATAAACCTATTTTGAAATGATTAAAGCTCTCAAAGCAATACTAAGTTCTCAACCAACATCTAAACTTCCCCCCAAGCCTATCCTTCGCTATACTCTATAGCTATGAAAACATCAACTACACTTTTTTATCGTTATCTTGTGTTATTGTGTTGTACCTTCAGCATGTTGCTATGGCTGGGTGCTTGTGCGACGCTAGATGAAATTGGCGAGCGTCCTGTTGTAACCAACACCTTTGCACCGCCACGCACTGCCACGTTTGGGGGGCGTATTTCGGTTTGGATGGTGTCGCCCACTGGCCAAGTGAACCTGACTGCTAATGACGGCACAGCCGTGGTGGGTGGGGCTGTGGTGGGGCCAGTAGGCACAGCCACTGCTATTTCTCAAACACTAGCAGCAGCCACCCAAATAGCGGCTGCACCAGCCAGTGTCCCTAATTTTCAGACAACTGAATGCCCTAGCCCCAGTGGACGCTTGCCAGAAGCGCCCCCCGCCAATTTTGAGGCGTTTCCATCGGCCATTGGCACATTTTTGAGTAGTGGTGGATCACCACTGGTGCTAGAAAGCGAATTGGCATCGCTGCGGGCCATTACACGGCAGGGCGGCGTTATCCAAACCGATACCGATCTAACAGGCGATGGTATTCCAGAGATTATCGTCAATATTTTTAATCCTTTTATTTACAACGAAAACGCCAGCATTAATGCTGGTCAATTGCTGGTTTATGGCTGTGATCGTGGTGGCTATCGCTTGCTCTATCAAACCCCCAGCAGCCCCGGCTTGGCGTTGCCTGTGTTGCATCGGGTAGGAGACATGAATGGCGATATTCGTGCCGAATTGGTCTATGATCTTCAAACTTGTTCGGCTACAGTTTGCACCCGTGAAGGCAATATCTTAACTTGGAACCCTATTACAGGTGTTTTCGAGCCACTCAACAACGCACCAATTATTGCGGTTAATGGCCGTTTGGGGGTGGCAGATATTGATAACGACGGCATTTTAGAAGTGACAGCCGCCAGCAACCCCTCGGGTGATGTTTCATCGGGCCCACGTCGGGCGGTGGTGGATGTTTGGGACTGGACAGGCAAAAACTATATTTTAGCGGCCCGCCAAGAGTCGGGCGCACGCTATCGCATCCATGTTTTGCACGATGCTGATACGGCTATGCGCCAACAAAGCTGGCAAACTGCGCTAGAGGTCTATCGCACAGCCCGCAACGATGAAACACTGGCCGCGTGGACACTGCCCAACGAGCCAGAAATCTTGAAAGCCTTCGCCACTTATCGCTTAGTGACGGTGTATGGCCGCTTGGGAGATGGACGCATTCAGACTGCCATGAATCTCTTACGCGATGAAAACCCTATTGGCACACCCGGCGAAGTTTATGCTGCTATGGGCCAAGCCTTTTTAGACAACTATCGGGCCACCGGAACCAGTAATGGTGGATGTCAAGCGGCACTTGCGGTGGCCGCCAGCCGCCCTGAGGCAATCTCGTATCTCAATAGCTACGGATATGCCAATCCCAGTTATACTTTAGTAGATTTATGCCCTTTCTAACCGTCAGGAGTCGCAACCTATTATGACAACCGCGACATCTTCAACAACTTCTCGCACATGGCTCATTATGGGCGGAATTTTGGTAATTGCTTTAATCTGTTTGGCAAGTTTGCTCTTTGTAGTTAATCGCTATCAAAATGCGATGACGGCCTATGCGTGGGTGCAAAGCGCCACCGACTCCAGCACAAACCTAAATGAGTTGTTGTGCGCCGATGCCCCACAAGCTCGTCGGTTTAATACGGCTTTTCGCAACCGTTATGCTAGGCAAAACATTAGTATCGATCTACAAAACTTTGAACAAAATGACCGCGAAGTGATTTTAGAAGGCAACATAGAAATTGATGGTGAACGTGATGACTTTAGGACACGTTTTATCATTGGCGAAGATGGCAACACCGGCTTTTTAGGACTTTTTGGCTGTATAGAACGTATAGAACAACTAGAACCTACTGTTATTCCGCAACCATACTGGGGAGGCTGATCATGACTTTTAATCAACCATCAAATCAACAACCACAACAACCCAATCAACCGGGGGGCTATGACTTTGGCGACTATAACTTTTCGCAGCAGGCCCCACCCCCGCCTTATGGCCAACAGCCCTATGGCCAACAACCCTATGGCTATAGCCAGCCAGCGCCGGCTCCCAAACGCACCGGACGGCGCAATTGCCTATTGTTTTTAGGTTGCTCGGCGCTGGCCGTGATTATTGTGTGTGGCTGCTTATTCGGCGTAACCTACTCGTTCCGTGAGGTCGTTGTAGTAACGATGTGGATTCAGGTCGCAGAAGGTGGCGGGGCCAATGGCCTAACCTTTAACGACGCTTATGAGCTAGAAATTGTTTGCCCCGATTCTCAAGCTGAAGAATTTACCCGCGCATTTGAGATACAATATCCACAAGGTGCACTTATTACGTTGAGCAACAATACCCAATTAAGTGCCGACAATGGTGCTGTCGCTGTTGAAGGAACCATTACTGATAATCGTCCGGATAGTACCGCTCAAGTATATGAAGCCACTTTCTACATCGCGCAGGATAAAGGTGGGGTGATACCATTCTTGGGCTGCATTGATCGCATTGAGCAAACAAGGCCATAGTAAGTGACATCTTGGCTCGATCACTTTAAGGCAGAGTTGCCAACCCTCATCGCCGAGCTAAAAACGCTGGTGGGCTATGAATCGCCCACCAGCGACAAAGCTGCCGTTGATGCGCTGGGGAACTATCTGCATAGTCAGCTAGAAGCACTCGGCGCGGCCATAACTGTTTATCCACGCGAAGCAGTTGGCGACATTCGGTTAGCGACATGGAACACCGATGCTTCCGCCGCGCCCATCTTGATCCTCTGTCACTTAGATACGGTTTGGCCAATAGGAACATTGGGCCAAACCATGCCTATCACCATCACCGAAAACCAGTTTTTTGGGCCGGGCGCATTAGACATGAAAGCGGGTATCGTCATCACACTGGCGGCTATCCGCGCCTTACAAAGCCATCATGCTATGCCCCCGCGCCCACTATGGCTGCTGTTAACCACTGATGAGGAAGTTTCTAGCCATCATAGCCGCGCTATCATTGAAGAACTGGCCCAGCAAGCCGCGCTCGTGTTGGTGATGGAGCCGGCCGGCGAGTACGAAGCCTTAAAAACACTACGAAAAGGCCACGCCCGCTATATCATCCGCACCGAAGGGTTGGCGGCCCATGCAGGTATTGCGCCCGAAAGCGGCATTAATGCGGTTGTCGAAAGTGCCCACCAAATTCTCTATCTCGATAGCTTGACCAATCTGCCCCAAGGCACATCCGTTTCGGTGACGCAAATACAAGCGGGGGTTGCCTCTAATGTCATTCCGCCACTGGCAGAACTGGTGGCCGATGTGCGTTTTATCAGTATGGAGACTTTTCAGCGCCTCGATCAGTCCATCCGCGCTATGCTGCCGACCGTTTTAGGCGCAAAAATCAGCATTGAAGGGGGCTTATTGCGCCCGCCAATAGAACGCGATCAACGTATGATAGATGCTTTTAAGCAAGCCAAGCAGCTTGCCGAAAACGTAGGGATGACCATTGGTGAGACCTTTACAGGCGGGATTTCGGATGGCAATTTAACGGCTTATCTGGGTGTGCCAACCCTAGATGGATTGGGGCCAGAAGGCGCGGGCCAACATGCCCTGCACGAACATGTTTTGCTGCGCAGTATACCGCGCCGCGCCGCATTGTTGGCGACTATTCTGCAAAATTGGCAAGCATAATCACACTCGCTGATGGGTTTAATTGTCCAACGGCCCCCATTGTTCACGTGCCAAGCGCAAAGCCGCCAAAAGTTCCTCGCGGGTGGTTACCGAGCGCACACTTATCAAAAAATCTTCAAGGGTGGGAGCCAAAGCCAATAATTCATGCACGGCTGGCCCAATTGGATCGCCTAGATAAGCCGCATCGGTTACATCTATCACCACCGGCCCCAATGCCACTCCACTTCCGGCCGATGGATCCGCTTGATAACCGCCATTGAAAGCGAACCATGCTTGATTAAGAACGCGCAAGCCCAAAACTTGGCGCTGGGCTTCCATTAAATCTTCGGCGGCCAACACTCGCCCCTGTGCCAATAAGTAATCGGTGGTGATGCGCGTGCGATTGATGGTTATGCCCTGTGGCGCACTGCTAAATGTGTCCAAAAGCGGATCATTGAATAATGTCAAATAATCTGAGGGGGCTGCTTGGCGGCTGCTGGTCAAAACTTGTTGTGCAGCAACCGGGCGCTCTAGTACACGCAACCAATCGGCGGCGCTGGCTTGTGGTACAGCGATAGTATCGGTGGTAGGCATAGCAGAAGCCACTTGGCCATTGTTGGGTAAAAAGTCTTGCAGTGTAGGATAATCTGGTATCCAAATGAGGCCTTGTGCAGCCTCATACCCATAGAAACGCGCCAATACTTTAAGGGCCATGGCATTGCCAAAAACACTCGCCACGGTCTCGTTAATAAAGCGCGTTTCGGGGCGCACCAAATATTCTTGTCCGGAAGGGAAGGCAAATAAATAATGGTGAGCCCACTCGTGGGCTACAATTTCATAGGCAATGGCCGCCCAACGGGTCTCGATCACCATAGCCGGCCACACCCCAACTCCCCCAACCCCTGTAACATAGGCGGCATCGGTGGGCGAAGCCAACATCACGTTTTGCTCAATCTGTGTGCGTTCAGCTATGCTAAGTCCACGCAGCGAAATGACAAAATCTTGCTGAATGCGATTTCGAGGCGAAACAATTAATACATCCGGTGTTTCTACAAATCGAAACGCCACCGGCGGCAACACTTGGCCCAGTGTGCCAAAGCCCTCATCAAGCAGCACTGCTGTCACATGCCCTTCAATTATCGGCTCGACAATAGGTTGTAGTTGGCGTTGACGCTTTAATAGCTGGTCAAGTTGGCGCGTTAAATCAGTAGCAGCGCGGCTTGGATCGCGCACGGTTGGATCAGCATAAAGCGCATTTATTTGTGCTTCGCGCTCGAAAATTTGTCCTGTCACTTGCAAATATTCAATGACCATTGCTCTGCGTTGGGCTTCGCCATAGTACATCTGCCAGCCAAACATCTGCTGGCTGAACTTTTGCCACAACGCATCTAACTCCCACGCGATATAATTAAACTCATAGCCACTGACTTGGGCTTTAATGCGCCCCGCACGGCTGTTATCAGGTAGGCCGTCTTTCAAACCAAACAACAATATGATGATGAGTAGGAAGACCCGCCGTTTTCGCCAAAAAAGTTTTTTCATCTTTGCTTACTTTTAGTCGTCAGACCGCCTAGATTTGGCTATAGTTATCGTATCGTTATAATCTTGGAGCCATTGTTTATGTCAGATCGAAAGAAACGTATTGTATACATCGAAGACCAACCCGATAGTGCCGCACTCATTGAGCGTATTTTAACAGCCTTTGGGTATCATGTTGTGGTAACGTATACTGGACATGAAGGTATTATGGCCGCTTTAGAGTATCAGCCCGAACTTATTTTAGTAGACTTAGATTTGCCCGATATTAGCGGATTTGAAGTGGCGATGCACCTGCGCGAAATTGCCGACTTTCGGCGCACGCCGATCATCGCCATCACCTCGCAAGATACCGACGAATATCGGGGTATGGCCCGCGTCGCCGAAATTTCGAGTTATATCACCAAACCCGTTAGTGTCGAGCAACTGACGCGCAAAATTGAACAATATATAGGCGCGGATGATCTGTTGATAGACATTAATCTTGATGATGAACGAGATTTTTATGATAGTGAGACCGTTCAACACTTGGTACATAAAATTCGAGAACTAGAAATCAGCAACGAAGAATTGCGCGCCAATAATCGAGAATTGGTAGAGCAATTAGTCAATAGTCTACGCATTGCCGAAGCCACCAACCGCGAGTTGCGTCGCCTAGACCACGCCAAAGATGACTTTATTCAACGCATTGCCCACGAAGTCCGCACCCCATTAACTGTGATTATGGGTTATTTTAACGTATTGACTCTAATGCCTGCTATGAAACAGATACGTCAAGATGAATCTGATGTTCAGATGTATCTAAACTCGATGAATGATGGCCTAGAGCGAATGCGGAAACTGGTGGATGAAATTGTGATGATTTCGCGGCTGGGGGCGGGCAAGGTGGATGTTTCGATTGTGCCGATTCCGCCGCTTGACTTGCTAGAGGCAGCCGTACGACCGTTTATGGAAGCGCTTCAACAGCGCAATATTACCCTCAATCTACATTATGATGAGTCGTTGCCTTATATGAACGGGGATATAGACTTGCTGCGCTTGGCCCTTATTAATGTGATTGGCAATGCCATCAAATATACCCCTGATGATGGTGAGGTATCGCTTTCTGTGGCGACTATCAATCAAAGTTTCTTTCGGATTATGGTACGAGACACAGGCATTGGCATTGACCCTGAAGAACGCCAGCGCATTTTTGACAGCTTTTACTCGGCAGATGATGTTATGTTGCATTCGACAAGCAAAACCAATTTTCGAGGGGGCGGTTTGGGGCTTGGGCTAGCAATTGCCAAAGCTGTCGTAGAGTTGCATAGCGGGCATATTTATGTAGAGAGCCAAGGATTAGACCCTGAAGTGATGCAAGGCAGCAGTTTTTACATTGAACTGCCGATTGAACCCACCCAACCCATTAATCGAGTTAATTTATTTAGTTCATTTAATCAGTAGGGTTTGGCAGGCGTGTGCCATCATCGGTGGGGCTTTCGGCAGTAAGATGTTCTTGTTGTCGATCTTCCCACCATGCAGCGATCATCCAGATACCAACCCCCACTACGATAACGCTGTCGGCAATATTGAAGATAGGCCAGCCATGCAGATGCAGAAAATCCACCACATAGCCATAACGCACGCGGTCTACGGCATTGCCCAGTGCGCCCCCCATCATCATACCCATCGCCAAGCGCACTGGCCAGCTACCATGCGGCAACTGCCGATACGAAAATATAATTATCCCCGATACCACCAGCGCTATCAGCAAAAAAATGTTGCCTTGCCCTTGTCCTAAACCAAAGGCTGCGCCTGTGTTGCGGGTATAAGTGAAGTCAAAAATGCCCGTTAAAAGCGGCATAATCTCCCATGTTTCACCATAGTGCAAATTTTGAACGACCAACCACTTGCTAAACTGGTCTAGGGCAAATGTTAACATAGCCACAGAGAGCAATATCCACCAATAGGCGCGGCGCTGAATGAATGAGGAAGTTTGAGGTTGATTGGTCATGAACGCATCCTTTAATAAAAAATCAGTTGCCACTGGCAAACTATAGTTCATTATACAAAAAGGTAGCCTAAATCTGTGCTTAAAATTGAAGTAGCATCTTAAAATCATCCAATCCGATAAATTTTTAGTGCCAGAGTTATCTTTAGCCACACCCTGAACACTTGATGTGGCTAAAAAATAGCTTGTTATTGAATAGGCGAGGGTTTCGCAGGCGGCCCTAGCCGTGAAATCTTGTCTAGTAGTTCATCCGTATTTTGATCGGTGAGGATGCCAAGATCTTGCAGCGTCCAAATAGTAGTTACACGGTCGCTGAGGTTGGGCCACTGGTCTTTAGCCCAACGATAACGCTCGCGGCAAAACTGCCAGATAGACTCAGGCTGTTTAATCCACTCATAGCCCTTAAGCTCGCCCCAAATTTGTTCTTCTGGGGTGCGTGGAAACAACGCCCGGATCATAGCCCGCTCGACATCTTCTTTAGTCCGATTGGCATTGACCCAATTACCGTGATACTTCTCGATAAACGTAAAAATGCCATAATGTGAGTAAAACTCAATCGAACGAAGCACATCGGCACGTTGACTGCGGGCCGCGTCATAAATGCGCTGCAAATCTACACTTGGCTCTATACTTTCATGATGATGATCACCATGATGATCGTGGTCGTGGTCTTCCCACAACTCAGCGTCAATACCGTATGTATAAGACATGAGTGTATGAATGCGCCACGGATCAACATTAAATTTAGCCAGTGCGCCTTCATCAAACAAACTATGTACCAAATGTACCAAGCCGCGTTGCCGCGCTTGATCATAAGCGCGTTCTAGTCCGTTTTCATAAAGTACCGAGCGGCCAGTTTGTCGGGCTGGCGGCTCCACTTCACCGGCCCGCCCCCGATGTGCTACATAAAATTGGAAGCTCGTCATCACCACAGCAAAAGCCGCAATGGGCAACAACGCATCGGTTTTCTGGGTAATCAGCACAATCAGCATGAAATAGCTGGCAAACATACCGCGCAAGCCCGCAAACCGCAATGAGCGAGCTTCGGGCGATCTCGGCTCTATACCCCGATGCAACAAGACATCATCGCGCACATAAAAAATAGTGGTGCTGGTGATAACAAAGGCGCTAACAAAGCCAAACGCATAATAGGATTCGACAATCACTACTTCGCGGATGATCGGAATTAAGAGCGCCGCAAAACTCCAGATAACGACAATGCCAATACGGTCATTCGTAAAATAGCCCGGCAACCGCCCCAAGCGGGCCGCGTTGGCCGCCACCGCGGCCCCACCTACATAACCGCCACCTTGTGCCAGCAGCAAAATGGTCGCCAACAGCAGGCCAGCCACGGTTAAAATGGCTGCGCCTTCGCCAAAAACCAGTTCATATTCAATTAGCAGTGTGCTATAACCCTCAGTGGCCGGAATTTTCCAAACGTATGCCGCAAACAGTTGCAGTAGCCCTGTACCAATAAGAAACACTGCCGCTAAAGTAAGTGCCGTATTGATCACTTTCCATTTCGGGCGTGCAGCGTGCTTGCCACTGGCTGGTATCATTTCATAGCCCGAAAAACCAAGCATGGCACTACTCATCGAGCGCAAAAATAGCTGCAAAAACAAGACTGTGCCGATAGCGCGGCCATCAGACTCGACTACATGTACAATATCGTCGTTTTCTAGTCGCTCAACAATGGCAGGGGTTTTGTCGGCCAATTCTGGATTTAAACCCGCCCTTACACCCACATACATCAGCGCCCCCAACGTAAAAACGGTGAAAGCCGCGCCCCCAATAAGAAAAAGCGGAACAGCCAGACGCGGGCCCAGCGACACCAGTACAGCCATAATGAAAAAAGCAAACAGTTGGGCCAGCAAAATCCGATAGGGAGCCCATTCTGGTGCAATAAGCATGGTTACATCAGCAGCCGATATCGAACTAATGATAATGGTCAAGATCGCGTCCAGAAAAAACAAACTTGTACCCACCCAAGATGCACGCCGAAACCACGCTGGCCCAACCGCCTCTACCAACGGGCCACTACCGCCTGTGTCGGGACTAAGATAGGCAGCAGCTTTATAGGACGGCACAACCCCCACTAGCAACAATACCGATAGTGTTGTAAAAGCCAAAATAGCAATGTCATGGCGGCCTTCAGCACCATAAATTGCCAATAGCGTTTGATAGGCTGCTACACTAAAAGCATCGGCGGCAATTTCAAAAATAAGCGCCAATACCCCCAGTCCACTCCCACCAAGCGCCAGTCCCTCAAACATTAATTTCGGTAGTTTCTCATTGGCTTCTTGGCGTTCGGCACGATGTATATAAAACCGCATTCGCAATTGGTTTAACATCACATGACATCCTCAATAGTTATCCGACTACTACACTGTAGTACGGGCTACAGAAGTGTGCAAAGCGGCTTACTCAAAGTCAATGGTGGGCCCATCTAAGGGCAAAAAAGAATCATCTAGCAATGGATCGTCTAGCAATGCCAGTGCTTCATCCTCATAGGAAATTGGCACAACCACCATAATGAGACCCATTGTTCCGGGAGGCAAGCCAAAGGCTAATCCTAGGCCTGATTGGTGAATGTGATAGGGAATGTCGGCAGTTTTTAGCAAACCACCAATCACCTCAGCCTCAAATAGGGTGTTGGCATAGGCAACAATAGCCCAGTCTGGTTCTGGGCTGCGACGACGTTTAAGAAAAGACATCAGTCGTTTACTGCAATTCTCGCAGCAGTTGTTGCATGGTTAGCGTTTGTTGATAGAGCGCTTGCAATTGTTGTTTGAACTGTGGTGGTACGCCGTTGGCATTAGCCAAGCTAAACAAGCGATCACTCACTTGGCTAATGGGTTCGCTAATGCGCTGAAGTTGGCTTTGGGCAGCATTGGCGCGGCGTTCTAACTCGACAAATAAGCGGGCATTGACGATGGCAATGGCCGCATAATCGGCGAGGGCACTCATGATGGGGCCCAAATTTTCATCGAAGGGGATACGCTTGCGATGGTTGCCTACTGTCAGCACACCAATAGCCCGACCGTTAATCGTCATAGGGGCATAAATGACTGCTAAAATATCACGCGCAATCTTAAACCGCTTCAGGCCATCGCCACTGGTGACAATCGGTTGCTGGCTGGTAACAACTAAGCGGGCCAGTTCATCTTTAATCACTTCACCTAGTTTTTCTTGCATCACCAGTGTTAGGTTTTTGCCGGCCCGCAAAATAAATTGATCGTTGTGGTCGTCATGCAAAATCAACATCGCATGATCGGCTTTGGTCACTTCGATAGCGCCTGTCAAAACGGCATCAAACATTCCATCAAGACTGTGCATGGCGGTTAGGGTTTGGCCCAGACGCTGTAAGGTGGTCAGTTGTTGGACATGATCTTGCAATTGTTGGTTGGTATGTTGTAGTTGATCGAACAGTTGGTCGCGCTCTTTACGCAGGCGTACATCGGCCAAAGCCCGTGTTACTACCGATTGCATTTCGGTTTCGCGAATGGGTTTTGTAATGTAGTCGGTTGCACCAAATCGAAAAGCTTCGATAGCAGTAGTTTCTTGGCCGCGTTTAACCCCTACAATCACAGGGCCAGCATAGTTACGGGCCTTCAGGCCAACCAACATATCTTTTCCTGTCAAACTTGGCATCACTAAATCAAGGTAAATAAGGTCAATAGCTTGTTTGCCAGCAATGTCTAGGCCTTCTGCGCCATCGCGGGCTTCAAACACCTCAAACTTGTTTCGATGAAAGATTTGATCCATTAACAAATCTCGTACTTCTGGATCGTCATCTACAATGAGAACGCGCTCTTTTCCTGACATTCTGACACCCTTTTCCCTGCTATGGATGGACTTCAATTTTGCCTTACAAAAAACGCCGCAGGCACGCGGCGTTTCTATTTTAGGCTAAACGATACTTATTCAAAAATCCAGCGATCTGTTTCACGCGACCACTGCACAAGATCAGCGCCAAACCACAATTCGACTTCACGCTTAGCATCGTCGGCATTAGCCGAGCCATGCACCAAGTTACGGCCAATTTCGAGGCCAAAATCACCCCGAATAGTGCCAGCCGCAGAGTCGGCGGGATTGGTCGCGCCGATGGTGTTGCGTGCCGATTGAATGGCTTTTGTGCCTTCTAGCACCACTACAACCACTGGAGCACTGGTGATATAGCTAACCAAGGCATTAAAGAAGGGGCGCTCGGCATGTTCGGCATAATGCTTTTTGGCCAAGGCCTCATCTACTTGCATAAACTTCATGGCCACAATACGTAAGCCACGCAGTTCAAAACGACGGATGATTTCACCAACCAAGCCACGTTGCACGCCATCGGGTTTAATAATAATCAACGTTTGTTCCAACGTTACAATCTCCTAAGTTTTTGGATTCTATCTAGCACGCCTAAGAATACCAATGTTATGGTTTAAAAACAATAAACGGGCCAGCAATCGCCCCCGTTTATTGACTCAATTATTGGAAGTTAAAGTTGCCCTTAAATATTGCTAAGTGCGCCACGATAGGTATCGAGTGCTTCTTGTAAGCGTCCTTGACGCATATACACATCACCTAATAAACGCCGCGCTTTAGGGTGATTAGGAACCCGTTGCACAACCCCTTGCAAGTCTTCTACAACAACCTCTAACTTAGCAAATTGATTAACTAATGTCTCATATTGATTCAGGCTGTCGTTAACACTGCCGCTGCCCTGCAAGCCACGTGCCAAATCTAGGCGCGAGTCATAGTCGTCGGGGTTGTTTTCTACCCGCGAATAGAGCGCCTCTAGTTCGGCAACTGGCAGTGCCGCAGGTGGTTTGGCAGCAGGCAACTGTTGAACACGGGCGGGTTGGGGCTGTTGTTGTACAGGCTGGGGCCGCGCTGGTTCGGGCTGGCGTTGGGGTGGTGCAACAGGTGGTGGGGCGGGGGCAATGGGTTGCGCGGCTGGTTGGCCTGTTGCAGCCAGATACCATGTTGGCAATGCACCATCAATGCCTTGTGGCAAACCCGCGCCTACTGGTTCGGGCGCGGCTGGACGTGGCGTGGCTAGCGGCTGTGGGGCCACTGGTGTAGGAACTGACGGCGTGTC
>CAZLPC010000003.1:22284-22663 GCA_964561305.1 uncultured Anaerolineae bacterium | reverse complement strand
CGATTTCATTGATGGGCGGGGCATAGGCCATACCGGGAGGTGTGAAGTGGATCATAGGCACACCACGATTTTGGCGCAGTTGGCTAATGAAGGTTTGACGGTCAATGGCAGCGCTGAAGGCGCGGCGGGCATGAACGTTGTCGAATGGTGGTTTGTCATGAGCGAAAGCAAAGTAGAACACAGCCAAGTCGAAGATTTGGATCAATTGTTCGGCAAAGGCAGGGTCATTCAAAATTGCTTGCAACTCAGCAGTGGGAACACCAGTGACATCGAGTTGGTTGGCTTGATACAAAGCGAAGATTGTACCACCGTCTTCAATTAGAGGTTGGTTAATAACTTCGATGTTGCCATCGCCCGTTAAGTCGGCGGGTAAAGCGTT
>CAZLPC010000003.1:16277-22274 GCA_964561305.1 uncultured Anaerolineae bacterium | reverse complement strand
TTGGTTGCTATAACGCCACCGCTAAAGGATTCTTCGGTCCAACGGGCGTTGGTGAAGCAGGACGCGGGCGCGCGGCGGGCAAAGCGTTGTTGCGGACAAACACGCGGCGTACACCACGGGTATTCTCTTCTACGAAGTAGGGGCCATTGGTGACGATGTTACCGGGTTGGGTCCAGTCGTCGCCAAATTCTTCGATGGTTTCTTGGGGCACGGGGCGCAACATCCACATGGGGGTCATGCTGAAGAAATAGCTGGCAGCAAATTGGAGGGTAATGACCACGGTGGTGTCATCGGGGGCGCTCACTTGAATAGTGTCACCGAATACCAATTCGTCAGTTACATCTTCGGGATCAGACAGGTTGACAACATCGCAGCCAGCGATCACTTTGGCGGAAACGGTGCCATAGTAACCACCCAAGCGGGGGTCGCAACCACGTTTGATACCATAGACAAAGTCAGAAGCCACCACAGGGCGGACTTCGGTTGCTTCGCCAGTAGCAGGATCATAGCGCATCCAATTCACATCATCACGGATGGTGAATGTCCATGTCAAACCGTCTTCGCTAACCAATTCGCTCGAATCCTCAGGCAAAATGGCCAGTTCAGAAACAACTGCGCCACTGATAGGATCATAGTTGGTCAAGCCTAAGAACAGGTTTTCGATGGGGGTAATTGACACTGCGTCAGAGGCGATCGCAGGGTCAAGGGTGCTAATTTCTGATGTTCCAGCGGTATCACGGGTAACAGGCACGTCTTGACGATACTGAGCGGTATAAGTGAACTCAGCATCACCCGCCAACGCGAAGTTGGTCGGCAACAATGCCACAACCAAAGTTGCCAAAATAGCAACGGTGGCCGCAGTACGGAAAGCATTTTTAAACATGGGTTTTTGCTTCTCCTAGAGGGCTAAAAACTAACAAATTTGCGCTGGCCGTGGCCCCAGCAAGCATGGCAGCCATAATTTTCAAAAGCCCTTTGCAGGTTCTGGGCTGTGGTCATAAAGACCACCTTACAACTCTACATCCCGAATTATAGCGTTTTGATTACAGAATGCAAGACAAACACAAGAGCTGTATGTATCTTGTAAACATGAAACGCTACAATCTTGGGTATCTATCAAATTTTACGAAATGACAGGCTGCAAGGTTCAAGAAAATATTGATAAATGAAGTTTATTCTTATGAAACACTTATTTTTTAATTAAAAAAAGCCTTGTTATCCCTGTCAGCTTATGAAATAGTGCCTGAATAGTAGTCTGGACTGAACACAAGAGATGAAACTACAATATCAATGGTTACCGAAACCGATTTTCAAATGCTCATTGCTAGCCGTGTGCTAGACCCCGACCACTTTGTAAGTGCCACATTTTCTGGCCAACGTCGCAATGCCACTGCCCTACAATGGCAAAAAATTACGGTGCGCCCTGTTGCCCTAAAGGGGCAGTGGCATTTGCAAATAACGTATTTTGATGGCCGCCACGACATTCGTAAAAATGTTGGGTTAGATGAGGCCGCGCAAACCCTTCAAGATGTGCTGGTGTTGCCATTTAGCAGTTATTTTGTAAGAACCACCAATGATGAATTGCAGGTTCGCATCAGTAAAAAAGGCAAACCTTTTGTGAATCTGCGCCCAATCTCAACAACTTTGCCCACACTTGAACATGATCGGCGCAAGCACTTACCATTGCCAGATAATCAGCCCGATCCATATTTGCAAGCAAGCGGCATTATGAACGAAGAAGGCAAAGTTTTTGCCAATAAACGCGCCAAATTCGTCCAAATTAATCAATTTTTGCAGTTAGTGGAAGCCACAGGGGAGTTGGAGCAATTTCCACACAGCCCACTAAAGATTTTAGATTGCGGCTGTGGCAGTGCCTATCTTACCTTTGCGATTCATCACTATCTCAATCACGTTTTGCACATTCCTACCCTAACCATGGGCGTAGATATCAGCGAAAAACTGTTGCAGCGCCATCAAGAAACGGTGGCTACTATGGGCTGGGATAACATTCATTTTAGTATCGGCACAATAGTTGATTATGAACCGCCGTTTCAACCCGATGTGGTGCTGGCTTTGCACGCTTGCGACACTGCTACCGATGAGGCCTTAGCCAAAGCAATTTGGGCACAAAGCCACCTGATCTTTAGCGTGCCGTGTTGCCATCATCATTTGCAAGCCCAGCTAGAACATGTCAATTTGCCGTTGTTCGAGCCACTGCTGCGCCACAATATTTTGCGCGAACGTATGGGGGATATTTTGACCGATAGTTTTAGGGCGCTTATTTTGCGGATTGTAGGCTATAAGACCCAAGTAATTGAATTTGTGTCCCCAGAACATACAGCCCGCAATTTGATGATACGAGCTGTATATGACGGTCAGCTAGGCGGGGCAACTTATGTGCAAGAATATTTGGCGCTTAAGGCCCAGTGGGGCGTAACGCCTTATCTTGAGTCGCTCTTGGCCGAGTCGTTTCAAGTCCTTATTCGGGCTACTGATCAGCCTTAGGTACAAGCATAGCGTTGATCAAGATATGAGTTGCAAATGCGCTGGCGACAGCAACCAATGGCGGAATAATCCACAACGTCAAAAATACAATTCCATCTGGATGCGATAAATCCCTTAATTGATCATTATAGACGGGAGCATAGTTGATATTTGCTGTTGTTGTGGGCTTTAGGGTGCTGGTGATAATGAGCATCATTGCAATATAAGTCAACATGCCCAAGCCTGCACTAAAAGCAATGTCAATGCCATTCAGTCGTCGTTTTAGCCCAATAACTACGCCACAAAACAAGGCTAACAGGGCATTTACAAGGGGATTAGGCAACAAATCTAGGTAAAAAATAAGAATAGTGGGCACGGTCTCTTGTTGGTTAAACGGCAGACTTTGATTGACGCTGTTCGCCAACCGTTGATAACTGACCGTGAGGGTTTGTTTGTTGTCATAATCACAATAGTCGCCTATTTGCAGGCCAGCAAAACCTTTTATCCCCAAAATTTCTTCAGTGTTGCAAACGTTTAATGTGCCAATGAAGAACATCATAATGGCAAGCGGGGCAAAAAACGCAAAAATAAAGATATTCGCGTGGATAGTAAAAGCGCTTTGGAACTTGAAGTCAAGTAGTTCGTTGGCGATCAAATAACCTGTGTAAGTGGCGATTCCGGCTAAGATTGGGCCAAAAACGAGGGTCATTAGCACAAATATGTAATAAATAGGTAAGGGTGCTAATGAGACCAGATCGCGCAATACGCCGAAACTGTTGGCAGGTGTATTGGGGAATGGTCCAATAAACATAATATGCAGCACTGTTGACAACAAGTAGCCAGCCACAACACTATTGATATAATGCCAAATTGGGGTTTGGGGTGCGTTAGAGGTTAGGCCAACCAAAATCCCGATCACATAAGCACTACTCCAAATGGCAACAATGGCTATGGCGGTTTCACGGGTGTTAACAGGATATTGAAAAGCACCATCCCCTATAATTTCAGTAAACACCAGTCCGTTTAAGGCCGTGCTGGCCCCAAAACAAAACCAAAATGTAAGCAACACAACCCATCCGATAAATTTCAATGCGTTGGATTGTGTGTTGGGTTGGGTAGTAGGGGTAAAAGCAGCAGATGTATTCACAGTTAGGATGAAGGTTTTTCTTCTGATTTTTCGGGTGTCTCAGGCTGAGTTGCTGGCTTTGGGCTGGTGGCCGAATCTGGTTTGGGAGTACTGGCGCTATTTTTGGCTTTGCGACGCTTGTCTACTACATCGTCTAAGATAGCGCGAAGTTCGGGCATAGCGGGCAAGGGCTTATACATCAGATGATCAGCACCAGCTTGTTCAATAACAGCGCGTTCTTCCTCTGCCGAGAGACGATAAGCCGTAATGAGGACAATCGCTGTATTTTGTAGTTTAGGGCTTTTACGAAGACGATTGCCGACTTCAGGGCCGCTGGCTTCGGGTAGGCGAATATCTAAGATAGCTAGTTCGGGCAGGTCGCCATGTACCCGCTCTTCATCTACCGCTTCAATCCACGCGATAGATTCTGCACCATCCACAAATGCTACACCTTCAATGCCCCAAAGTTCAAACATTGCAAGCAGCACATCATAAATATCTGGCTCGTCTTCTACGACCATCCATGTTGACACAACACATGCTCTCCCAACGAAATTTATTTTATTGACTAAACCACCCTTGGTAGTATACCGCTAAATAATAGGGCGGTGGTTCTTTTAGGGCAAGTCTGAAATTGGTAGGGCAATTGTAAAGGTGCTGCCCTCATATAATGTGCTGGCGACGCTGATGTTGCCGCCATGCGCTTGAACAACAGCACGCGCAATGTATAGGCCTTGCCCTAATCCTCGCGGGTCAATCACTTTGCCGTCGGGGGTGCGGGCCTCGCCTCGCTGAAAACGCTCAAAGATATGTGGTAAATCTTCTGATCGGATACCGACCCCTGTATCAATGACTTTAATGAGCAATTGTCCATCGCGGATGCGTCCCAAATGTACCACAATCTCGCCACCGGGCAAGGTGTATTGAATGGCATTTTCGATTAAATGGCCCAAAGCCCATTGCAGCCGCCGCCCATCACCCACTAGGCTAAGACGGTCGGGGTTTGCAATCATCACATTCACGCTTAGTAGAGCTTTGGCAAGGCGTGGCTCCATACCTTGAATAACAGCAAAAACTTGCTCGTCTAAGCGTAAGCCATCTTGCCGAATTTGAAAGCTGTCGGCTTCAATTTCTGATAGATCCAGCAATTCAACAATCATACGATCTAAAATAGCGACATTGCGTCCAATGGCTTCTAAAAACCGCCGATTGGGTGGGCGACCTTCTGGCATATTCAGCAATACATCGCTCATGCCTTTAATCGAGGTGAGGGGTGTGCGTAGCTCGTGTGTCATTTGGGTAACAAACGAAGTCTTTAGGCGGTCGGGCAATGATTGTGATTGTTGCTGCACATCGCCAATAATCATCAGTGTACCCAAAACATTGCCCCGATTCGAGAAGGCACGCGCCATCCGCACCCCAACGGTGCGTTCTCCTAAAGCAATGCTACTGGCCTCCCCCATAAACTCCATGCTGCTGTTGGCCGATGGGGTGATCGTTTCGGCCTGATGCTCACGAAATTTCTCGCCCAGTGGCCCATCCCAAAATGTCTGAATAGTCCCGATGAGTTGCTTGGCACTTTCATTCATCAGCACAATGCGCCCTTGCGGGTCTTGCATAACGACACCCTCATCAAGAGCGGCCAAAATTGCGGTTAGGCGGGCCAGCTCTAGCCCTTGTTGGCGGGTGCGGCGTTGTAGGGCACGGGCGTGGGCTTGGGCCCGTCGCAAGGCTTCGGTGTCTACCAGTGTTTTACGCCGACGGCTAAGGCTGCCATAAATGCGCTGGAACAGTGTATCGGTCGCTGTGCCTAGCTCATTGACCACACGCAAAAAGCCACGAAACTGTTGTGTAGTATCGCCAGAAATTGGCTGAGAAGATGATGAAGGCGGTGTTGGCATGGTAATGCTTTCTGGTTTTTTTAGACGGGCGGCTTATAGGTTCCGTTCACAACTTCCATAATCATCTGATTAAACTTATCAAAGTCGGGCAAGGGTTTAAAGATGATTCGATTAACCCCATCATTTGTGCGAAAGGCGCTTTGCTCGCTTTCAGACAATTGAAACGCTGTCATTAAAATGATAGGGATGCTCTTCAGTTTCTCTGATTGGCGCATCCGATGTGCAATCTCGTTGCCATTGGGGCCGGGCATCCGAATGTCACTGAGCAGTAATTCGGGCAGTTCGCCTTCATATTTACCGTCATCTACTTCTTGAATGAATTTGACTGCCTCGTGGCCGTTAGCAAACTCAATGCATTTATAACCCCATACTTGAAACATGACCTTAACAATATTGCGAATATCTTCTTCGTCTTCAACAAGCATCCATGATGCCACGGGTGTGCCTCCTCAGGTTGCTGTATCCTAGCGGATACCGTCGTTTATT
>CAZLPC010000003.1:0-16267 GCA_964561305.1 uncultured Anaerolineae bacterium | reverse complement strand
CATTATAGCAAGATTCCTTAGGCTGTTAAGTAGGCCTGTGTGCGGTTATACTCGGTTAAGCATATATCCTGTGCGACATAACTTAAGATAGGATAGCCAAAATGACCGCCGCCAGTGAATTAGTACGGGCTGGGCTACGCAATTGGGTTAGTGGTGTAACCATTGTTACAACACAATTACCCGAGCAAGCCCCCGTTGCGTTAACCGTCAGTTCTTTTAACTCACTCTCACTAGACCCGCCTTTGTTGCTGGTTTGCATTTATAAAGAGACAGAGTTGGCCCAAGCAATTTTACAATCGAAGCGCTTTGGACTCTCTATTTTGAGTGAGCGACAAGCTGATTTATCGGTGCGCTTTGCTGGCTTTGACCCCAATTTTCCTAAAGAATCAGATCGCTTTGCCGGGCTGGATATGCGCCATCTGCAAACGGGTGTACCTTTACTGTCAGATGCAGTAGCCGCCTTTGATTGTCGCTTGTGGGCCCAGCACGACGGTTCTACTCATTATATCTTCGTTGGCGAAGTTGTAGATGTTTTTAGCCAACCCGAGGACGCATCTATAGCCCCATTGGTGTATTATAATCGGGGCTACTATGATTTAACCCCGCAAGAATAAGGAACTTTTCACTAAAAAGTGGTGTCTTTAAAGTATACAAAGGCCTGATATAGTGCGCCTTGGATGCACAACTATTTTGCATGATGTTTTGAATAGCTTCTCTTAAATAAGTTTTTAATGAAAGAAAGCGGTTTCTGAATGCGACAACGCTATTGGTGGGGCTCTATCCTTATTGGTATGCTGGTTTTGGCGGCCTGTGAAGGCGATAGAAATCTACGCGCAACCGAGTTTGTGATCATCACCCCCGCCCCCACCGATCAAGAAATTGAGGGTCTAGAAGCAACGATTGTGATGCTAGAAACAGAAAGAGTTCAGCTTTTAGAAACTATCGCGGCCTATAGTACCAGTCCGGCAGTGTCTCCTACAGGGTTTAGCATTGCCACCCCAATTTTGCCACCCTCCATCACGCCTATGCCCACCGAGACCTTGCGTCCTAGCGCCTTCCCGACACCGCGTGTCGAGATTGTGAGTGTAGTAGAGCAAGTTTTCGAGCGCGGACGCATGATTTGGTTTCGGGATACTCGGCGTGTTGCTGTCTTAATTGGAGATGAGATTGATCCAACCGTAGGCGAATGGTTGTGTTTTCGGGATAATTTTCAAGAAAGTGAACCTGAATTTTTGGTGACTTTGCAGCCACCACCCAACACCACCACCACTTCACAATTTCCAGACGCATCGTTGCAACAGCCCATTCGTGGTTTTGGTAAAATTTGGCGCGAAGAAGCCGATATTCGTCAAGGTCTGGGATGGGCCCTCACCTCAGAAATTGAGCATAGTGCCGTCTATGAGTATATCGCAGGGGGAATTTTGGAAGGCCAAACCTACATCCCCAATGTTGGCGAATATCGAGTGCGCTCGTTTTATGACAACGCGATTATTTTGCTCTATGAAGCAGAGTTGGACAGCGATTGCCCCAGTGGGCGTTGGATACTGCGTCGTCCTAGCTAATCGGCTAGCCCCATCACCCGCAGCAAATTGGGGGTAATATCGGTCAGTTGCCCGAATCCGTGTGCAAATTCATGGCGGGCTTGCCCAATGACAACGGTAGGCACATCATTTTCGGTGTGCCGACGGTCGCCTAAACGCTCCATATTGCCATGATCTGAAATAATCACAATCAAGCCATCGCTATCATCCCACATCGAGAGCAAGCCATCCATTACACCGTCGAATGTTTGCATATAGGCAACCCCATCCTCAAACGGCCCTCTATGCCCAATCTCATCTGTGATCCATGTGCTAAAAAAAGTTAAGTTGTGTTGACGGGCCAAGTGGGCCAAGTGTTGACCAGCCGCCTGTGGGGTATAGGTTGGTGCATCGGTATAGCCTAAAAATGTTGACCAGCCTATCCCTGTCCAATCAGGTGAAATGGCTTCTCTGCGATAATAATCTTGCTCTGTTTTTAGCTTAATGCCTGCCGATAGTACTGCATGTTGAATACTGCTGGGCAGGCGCTTGCCACTATTAATCCCTTCAAAAAACGGTGGCGGATAGGGATTAATTAAGGTTGCCGATAGTCCCGCACTGGTTATGCGCTTAAATAAATTACCCTCATCCAAAATGGCACGGATAGGCGCGTTGGGCTTGGGGCCATAATGTTCTCCTAATTCGGCGGGGACATTACGCCCTGTCAAAATGGCCGCCTGTCCAGTGGCGCTTTGCGGCCGCCCCTTAATTCCTAAACGCGGATCGGTAGGGATAAAGATAGCGCGTTCGCTTTCAGTATAGGGTGTGCTTTTGAGCCACCGTTGGCCGCCAGCAAGCGCATGAAGAGTGGGGGCTTCAATAGCTGCAAATGGATTAATGGCTGGGTCATCATCGCCCAAGCCAATGCCGTCTAAGAAAATGATGATATGATGCATAGCAACGTTTCTAGCATCTCGTGATAAACTCTTGGTGTAGAGTGGAGATGAATGTGCATGGTTAAAAAAATAGCGATAATGGCGTTGGTGCTGCTGATAGCGACGCTAACACAATCAGCTACAATTGCCCAAGATGACGAGCGCGATTTTACGCCCCAGCAACTGGCTTTGCTTTCTCAGGTAGAGGCTTCTGAGGCTGATCAGGCCAATTGGGACGCGTATCGGGTGCTACAAATTGATGCCCAAACCTATACCGAGCGCGTCACTGTGACAGAAGGTGTTGTTTTTGAAAACCGCCAAGTAATTACCGGTGTCATCAATATTGCGTATGACGCAAATCCGCGTAATCCTGAGCGTAATTATAACAGCGATGCGTTGATGACTGTCAATGTGTCATCTAACAGCGATTTTGGGGGTGGGGTGCAAATTGCAGAACGCTATGAATTGGTGATCAATGCCCGCTATTATAACGAAAAACTGTATATGCAGGCATTGCGAAATGGCGGATCGGGCGATCTTGCGGCTATGCCAGATCCCATTTGGTACGACATCACCCGCGACCCCAACCAATTTGAGGCTTTGCAAGGTGTAAACCTGCGCCAGTTTCTTCCCGATCCGCCGCCCATTCGCTCAAGTAATCCTATTTTTGGCATTGATTTTATAGGGGTGGTCAATAGCCCACTCTTTTTAGACTTGGTAGCAGATATTGAACTGGTGTCGGAGGGCGATATTTTATTAAATGGGGCCGGAGCCGAAGTGACCACGCGCCAAATATTAATTACATTTGATCCAGTGCGTGTTTTGGCATCGGCTTTTTCGGACGTGGCCGGGCGCGAGCTGCTGGTGGCGGCTTTTGCCAATACTGAAGCCGAGATGACCTTAACTCTTTGGCTAGATGTCTCCACTAGCCGACGGGTCTTCGAGCAATATGCCTTCGGCGTGCGTGGTATGCCTAATCCATTGTTGGTGGGTTATGGACTAAATGATTTAGAACCAGATGGCAATGTACAACTAACGTATGGCTACACCAGCGATGTGCTATTCGCTGACATTAACATTCCCATTACTGTTGCTGCGCCCGATGTACGCTAAAATAGCGCATAACATAGACTGAATAAATTTCATATAAAAGGTTGGAGAGCATCCCTTGGCTGGCGAACGTATCTTGATTTGTGATGATGGCCGTGAAAACCGCGACTTTATTATTGAGTATATCATCCAACCCAATCAATTTGAGGCGGTTGTAGCACGTAATGGGCTAGAGGCAATGGAAACACTGCGTCAGCAATCGGTAGATTTAGTATTGCTAGACTTGCAAATGCCCAAAATGAGCGGCCTTGAAGTTTTGGATGCGATGAAAGCCGAACAGATTGAAGTGCCAGTGGTGCTGATGACGTTTCATGGCAGCGAAGAAATTGCCATTGAGGTCTATCGTAAGGGTGTGCGCGATTATGTTAAGAAGCCCTTTTCAGTAGAAGAAATGACTACTTCTATCACCCGTGCTTTGTCAGAAGTGCGCCTGCGCCAAGACAAAGAAGCCCTAACCGAACGCTTGCTTTCTGCCAATACAGAGATGAATCAGCGTATCCGTGAACTAAACATGCTCTATCAGGTCGGCAAAAGCGTGACCTCGCTAACCAATATGGACGAGCTGTTGCCGCGTATTTTGCGGGCAGCTATTGAAATTACGGGTAGCGAAGCTGGCAGTCTTTACTTAGTACAAAATAATACCTTGATCGCCCGCGCTTTAAAATCTGCTCAAGATCCCCAAATTTATGCCGTTAACCAACCGCAAGACAACCCTTTCGCCCAACATGCCCTTCAAAACGGCAAACCTTTTGTGCTAAGTGGTAACGAAATTATGGCATTTGCCACCGATACTGATCGGCCCACAACCGTGATGGTGACACCGATGATAATGGGGCAGTCGCGCATTAGTGGAGTGCTGCTGGTCAGTAATTATGCAGCTGATTCGCGCCCGTTTCGTAAACAAGATGGTGCAATGCTAAGTGCCCTTTCTGACTATGCAGCTATTGCGATTGAAAATGCTACCAATTTTGCCGAGTTGTCGCGCTATCGTGTGTCGGCCAACAGCTTGCCTGCCGACCGCATTAAGGCTATTTTAGTGAGCTTACAATTGACGGGCTATGACATTATGGCTGCCGATCCGACAGCTCTGCTAACAGCTTTGGGCCAACGCATAGAAAACCTGATAGCCACGCTTAAGTCAAAAGGGGCTGCGGTTCAGCATTTGTTAACAGATGGAATAGTGGCTGCTTTTAATACATCTGCGATAGATGCAATGCAGGTGCTTCAATTGATTCAGCAGCTTCATGAATCTAGTGATGTGCCATTTCGCATTGTGATTCATACCGGAACAGTTATCATGCGCGGGGATGGCTTGCAAGTGGCTGAAATTGCAGGCACCGCCATGAACGAACTGCTATTTATGCACCAAAACACCCAACCCAATTATATTTTGCTGAGTAATGTTGTTCTACAACAGATGGATGTCAGTATATTACAGCTAGAAGTAATGAATCATTTGCCAGCACATCGCTTTATGAATATAATTAAATGAACATTGTACAAAAATTTAAAATTTAGAACTTGACGTGGGTGAAACAATTATGACAGGGCCTTTAGTAAGTTCTATGGCGGCAGTGGAAGCTGCTGTAAATCAGTCTGATGTTCAATTATCACAATCTAAATTAACGTTTGTTGACGAAATTCGGATAGATCGCCTTGAGACGTTATGGAAAAGTACACTGGTTTTCGTAGTGGCTTTGGCATGGCTGTTGTTGATGCTGACGGCAAGCCGTAACGATGTAAATGTGGGCGATTTTGCGTTACCGGTGTTTTTCACTTTGGTAGCCAGTATCATGACCCGTTTTTTATTACGGATGGATCGCTATCAGTCGGCTACATGGGCTTATAGCCTTGGGCTAATTGCCTCGGCCAGTGCACTCACTTTTCCTGATAGTGAAGACTTACGGACAGCCGCCCCCATGATTGGTGTGCTGATCATTTTTATCATTGGTATGCTGCTTTCTGTCCGAGAAACACTGATGCTGGTGCTGCTGGCTTATATTGCGATGATTGTGCCAGCATGGATCTTTTTTGGTGAAGTGCCTGTTACTACCGCTGGCGGTTTTGGCCTTGTTTTGATGGGTATTGCAACACTGTTGGTTACACAAGTGAGTGGCGAGTTGTTTAGCATCGCTGAATGGGCACTCAATAGCTATCGGAAAGAACGCGAAACTGCTACAAAACTTCATGAAAGTCGTGAAGAGGTCGAAAAGAGCTTACTAAAACAGAAAAACTTGACTATTCAGCTACGCGGCATTAATGCAGAGCTAGACGATGCCCGCCGCGCTGCCGAGTTGGCCAAGCAGTTTCGGGGGCAATTTTTGGCCAATATGAGCCACGAATTGCGAACACCACTTAATGCCATTATTGGCTTCAGCGAAACCATGCTCAACTTCCCGATGATGTATGAAAATGTGACACTGCCCAAAGAATATCAGCAAGATATGGAGCGCATTTATAACAGCGGTCGTCATTTGCTGGGCATTATCAACGATATTCTTGACCTCAGCAAAATTGATGTGGGGCGGCTTGAGGTAGAGATCCAGCCTGTAGACCTCGATCCGATTATCAAAGGCTTGCTTTCTACGGGTGTGGGTCTTATTGCCACCAAACCTATTGAGTTGCGGCGCGATACACCCGACGACATGCCTATGGTGTTGGGCGATCCGCTACGGGTGCGCCAAGTGTTGCTTAATCTGCTGAGTAATGCCACTAAGTTCACTGAGGTGGGCACAATTACCATTAAGGTATGGACAGAAGCTGAACGGGTGATTGTATCGGTTACTGACACGGGGCCGGGCATTCCACCAGAACATCATGGTTCGATTTTTGAGGCCTTTCAGCAGGGCGAAAGTGGTCGCAAATTAAAGCGCGAAGGCTCGGGCCTAGGACTAGCCATCTCTAAAGAGCTGCTAACGCTAATGAATGGTGATATTTGGCTAGAAAGCCAAGTTGGTAAAGGCTCAATATTCTACGTTGCTTTCCCACGCTATGTGCATAATCCAAATGCCGAATGGGAAACTGCTGAAGAACGTGCTTCCTAAGGGATTGAGGAGCTAATAAAACAGATGCGTATTATGTACGTTGAAGATAACATGGTCAATCTGGCTTTGGTCGAGCGAGTGGCACGGATGGGGGGGCATACCATTATCTCGCATACCAATGGTGTAGAGGCCTTAAAAGCCCTCTCTACTGACCAAGCCGATTTGATATTGATGGACATCGAACTACAAGGCGAGTTGGACGGCATGGAAGTCACTCGTCGGTTGCGGGCGCGTGGTGATAAACGCCCAATTATTGCTGTCACTGCTTATGCCATGCGTGGGGATAAAGAACGTATCTTAGAATCGGGTTGCGATGCCTATTTGCCAAAGCCGATTCCAATTGCTGAATTTCTAGAGTTGTTAGCTAAGTATGACCCAGCCAATGCCAAGCCAAAACCCGTTGAAGTAGTGGATGTGATAGCGACGGCTTCGAAGGTAATTCGTGGTGGCACAGGCACTGCTCCATTGTCCCCGTTGTCTGATAGCCAACCCGAACCGAAAACAGCACACGAACTAGTTGCCGATGTTGCGGCTACACCATCTGAAGTGCCAAGCATCGAAGCATCAAAGGTTGTACCAGCACCAACGACTTCTACGCCAGCCGTTGCCGATGTTGCGGCTACACCATCTGAAGTGCCAAGCACCGAAGCATCAAAGGTTGTACCAGCACCAACGACTTCAGAGGCTACATCAACCATTGTGCCTGCAAAACAGCCCGATGCTACTAGCCCGGTAGCGATGTTACCTCAAACACCAGCCGCAAAGGCCATTGATGAGCAGCCTTCTGATGGCATACCCAGCCCAAAACCTGAAGAAAACGACACTAAGCAAGATATTTCTACCGAACCAGTGACCACAACTAATGGCAAAACGCTGATGGAAACGAAAGATGACTGATGTAGGCTCCATAAAGGTAGGTAGCTCCATGGACGACACGAATGCTGCGGTTAAGGCTATTCATGCACTTGTCGTAGACGACGAACCCGCCAATCAAGATTTTTTAGTACGATTACTGCAACAGGCCAAGCTAGAAGTGCATGGTGCAGGCTCTGGCAAGCGAGCCATAGAAATTACGGCAGAATTGGGCGAAGATCTGAAGCTCATTATGCTAGACCGCCAATTGCCCGATGGTACGGGCATTGAGATATTGGCTTCTATACGTAATAAATCACCAGATGCTGTTATTGTGATGGCCACCATGTATGACGAACGCGCCATGATCCGTGAAGCCTTTGAAAATGGGTGTAATGCCTTTTTAGTAAAACCACATGGATTTATGGAGTTATTTCGGATGGTGGCCGCTGCTCGTGAAGATGCCGGCGACTTTCAGTGCCTAGATGGGTTGATTTTTGATCATTTTGGCAAGCGTCAATGGCGTGGCTTCTAAAAGCACAATAAACGATAACCCCAGTGCTTGAGGTGTTGGGTTTATTTTTTATGGGCCCTCCGCTAGACTACCTGTGGAGGATGATGTGCCTATGTATACCACCCATATTGATATTGATGCTGCCGAATGGGATGCTTTTGTTGCAACACACCCACAAGCCAGCTTTTTTCAAGTAAGCGCATGGGGCCAATTAAAATCTGAATTTGGTTGGCAACCCCAACGTATTGGCATTTCCCAAAATGGCCACCTAATTGCAGGCGCACAAGTGCTTTATCGGCCATTAATTTATGGTATGGGTAAGCTGGCTTATATTCCCTTTGGTCCATTGCTAGACTGGCAACAACCCGATCAAGTACGGGCCTTGATGGATGCGCTGGATACTACACTGCGCCGGCAGCGTGCGGCCTTCCTCAAAATTGAACCCGGCTATGATGTTCCAACTGATGTTTTGCAAACACACAAATTTCGCCTTAGCGCCCAAACTATCCAACCACCACGCACGTTTTTACTCGACATTAACGGCCAAGCTGAAGACAGCACACCCATTGATGAAGCAGCCATTTTATCGCGTATGAATCAAGGCACACGCCGCAATATCCGTAAAAGCGAGAAAAACGATGTGGTGGTGCGCCATGGATCGCGTCAAGATGTGGAGTGTTTCAATCACTTGTTGGCAATAACGTCAGATCGGCAGGCCTTTGGTGTGCATATAGGGCGCTATTATGAGCGCGTATATGACCTGTTTATGGCTGATGACTCGCCTGTAAAAGCTGCCTTGCTGATGGCATCTTATACCGATTCTGAAGGCGCACAGCACGATCTGGCGGGGGTAATGGTATTTGTGTTGGGGCGACAAAGTTGGTATGTGTATGGGGCGAGTAGTGATGTCGAACGGCAGCGTATGGCTTCTTTCGGCGTACAATGGGCAGCTATTCAGTGGGCGCGACAACAAGGCGCACAGATTTATGATATGGTGGGTGTGCCCGATGTGGCTGAAGAAACATTAGAAGCGCATTTTGAAGAACGCCATGATGGGCTTTGGGGGGTGTATCGCTTTAAGCGCGGGTGGGGCGGGCGTGTGACCCGAACCGTTGGCGCATGGGATAAGGCGTATAACCCATTGATTTACAATGCTTATCGGGCTTATTTATGGTGGCGGAATGCCCGTAACGCGGCTGCGACCGATTTATAAACGTGGCCACTAGCGATTATCTATCTCAAAATCTTGTGTATCGAGTGGGCTGCGCTTGATAAATGAGTAAAATGGATAAGCCAATTGATCGGTGCTGGTATAGCCATGTTCTAAAAACTCGGCATTCGCAATCTCAAAATCGCGGTGCATTCGATCCAACATGGTAATGCGATTGCTAGATGGCTCTACCGAAAACAACACAATCAGCGTTGTATAGGCCCCGCCCATAAAACACAACCAATGGCCGTTGTCCATTTCGGTGCTGCGTACCCCTGCCTGAAAAATTTCAGCAGTCGCCTGCCGATAGCTGCTTAACATTGGGACAATTAGCTCGGCATCTAGCGTAAAATCACCGATGGTCTCGATGGGCATTCCGGTGCGGTTATCATAAATGCTGAGTCCGATGGCCTTGGCTTCAAATTGCTTGCGAATATGCAATGTGCTTTCGTCTGATTTAACCGCTAGTTCCCAGCCGCTAGGGTCAGACTCGGCTATCATTTGCGAAACGGTCATAATTTGGCGCTGATAGCGATTATAGAGGCGATGAAACTGGGTGCGGTTGATCTCGCCCGCCGCAAATTCTTCTGCAATGCGTGACATCTTGCGATAGACTTCGTTGATAAATTCTTGCCCACGCTGAATTTCTTCACGAGCCTTGTGGTCTTGAGGGTTGGTCATGGTTGCTTTACAGTCACCTATCGTATGTGGATCAAGAAAGTCTCTTTGATGATTATAAGCCCAAAACCTGCATTCTTTAAAGACAAATTCTAAACAGTATGGTGGTCTTATGGGCGCGTGTAGAGAATTGTGAATAATGAGAGGGCTAAAAATCGGCCCCCTCATCAATTTAATGTTGCGAGGCCAAATGTACAACGGTAACGCCGCTGCCGCCCTCTTTTTCGGTTCCCGCAGCTTGCTTGGCGACCAATGGATGATGATTGAGGATGTCGCGTACGGCCTTGCGAAGTGCACCTGTACCCTTGCCATGAATAATGCGTACCCATGGCAAACCCGCCATATAAGCCGCGTCAATATATTCTTCGACACGCTGGCTGGCCATTTCAACCCGTTCGCCCCGTAGATCAAGCTCTAGGCCCGGCGACTTCCCGCGTTCGGGCATGGCGATTGTGCCGCTTTGTTGGCGTTTTTCTTGCTCGCGGCGGGCTTGCTTGCGTTCTTGGCCGCTCAATGGCTCTATCTCTTCGGGCTTGGCCCGTATGCGTAAGCGCCCAATCATGACCTCGACATCATCGGCGGTAATTTCGCTGATTTGTCCCACCGAAGAGACCGACGGCACTTGCACCATCTCGCCCAGCCGAAACTGATGTGGTTTATCGTCGTCTTCATCATATACCACTTCAACTTCAGGCTCGGGCAAGTTAACATAATCACTGGCGCGCATTTCGCTCGCGGTTTTTTGCATGTCGCGGATAGCGTCAAGTGGTTGGCCAACGCTTTCTAGCTGCATCTTCAACCGACGTATATCACGGCGCAAAATTTCTAGCTCGCTTTCGGCTTGGTGTTCGGCTTCGCGCAGTTTGGCGTGGCGCTCGGCTTCAATTTGATCAAGCCGTGCTTGCAACTCGGCCCGCAACTGTTGTTGCTCTTGTTCTAGCTCGCGGGCGCGATCCAGCAACTGGCTGGTTTCATCGCGTGTTTTCTGAATTTCGTCTAGCAAGTTGTCTACTTTTAGTTCTTCAGTGGCAACCATGCTGCGGGCATCTTCAATGATTGGTAGTGGCAAACCTAAGCGTGTGGCAATAGCCAGCGCATTAGACCGGCCCGGCAGCCCAACAATTAGCCGATAGGTGGGTGACAGGGTTTCAAGATCAAACTGTACGCTGGCATTTCTTACACCCAACCGATTGTAGCTGTAGGCCTTTAACTCGGGGTGATGGGTGGTAACAAGGGCTGTTGTGCTGCGCGCTAGCAAATGCGACAAAATGGCCCGTGCCAGCGCCGATCCTTCGGTTGGATCGGTTCCTGCACCCAACTCGTCCAAAATAACTAACGAGCGATGATTGGCTAGCTCTAAAATTTGAATGATATTGGTCATGTGCGATGAAAACGTACTAAGCGATTGTTCAATGCTTTGCTCATCGCCAATATCGGCATAAATATCTTCAAACACACTGAGTTCACTACCTATAGATGTAGGCAAGTGCAACCCACACTGCGACATCAGCACCATCAGGCCAATGGTCTTCAGTGCAACTGTTTTGCCCCCAGTGTTGGGGCCAGTGATAACCAGCACATAGGTATCGTTATCGAGCTGGACATCAATTGGAACTACAGTTTGTGGGTTTAGCAGTGGGTGGCGGGCTTGTATCAACTTGATAGTGCTACCCGGATGCTGCAAATTGCCTTCTACAACCTTAAAATCGGCTAACTTTGGCTCTAGCGCATTTAATGATATGGCATATTTGGCGCGTGCCATCACCAAGTCCAGATAGGCTAGCCCTTCTACCGTGACCACAATCCGATCTGCTTCGTGGGCCACCAGCCCACAAAGTTCGGCCAAGACACGCCGAACCTCGTTTTCTTCCTCAATTTGCAGCTCTCGATAGCGGTTATTGAGTTCGACAGTTGAAAGTGGCTCAATAAACAAGGTTGCGCCGCTAGAGCTTTGGTCGTGTACTACGCCGGGAATGCGCCCCTTAAATTCGGCTTTTAACGGAATAACATAGCGACCGTTGCGTTGGGTAACATGCTGCTCTTGCAGATATTTGGCATTGCCCGAACTGGTGGCAATATTGGTGATTTTGCTCATCAGCCTATCATGCGAGACACGCACCTCGCGCCGAATAATGGCCAAGCGGGTGCTGGCGCTGTCTTTCACTTCGGCGTTTTCATCAATAATACGGTCAATTTCTTGTTGCAGGCCTTCACATTCCTCAAGTTGATCGGCAAGATTGGCCAGTAACGGGAACTGCCCCCCTGCACGGCTAATGGTGCGGCGCACTATGCTGGCGCGGCGCAATGTGCTACGAATTTGTAGCAGCGTGGGGCCATCTAGCACCATGCCACGTTGCGTCGAAAGTGCTTCGCGTCGGACATCGCTAACTCCACCCATCACAAAGCCCGGCTTCAGATCTATCAATTCGCGGGCTTCACTGGTTTCGCGCTGAAGCTCGCGGGCAACTTGCAAATCTGGGGTGGACGATAGGCTGAGGGCCAATTCTCGCGCTGCCGAGAATGATGTGTGCTTGGCAAGCTGCTCTAAAATTTTTGGAAACTCTAACGTATCGGCAGATTTTTCGTTCATATTTGTCTTGTTTTATTCCACGCTTATGCCATCAATAGCCAATAGGGGCAATGATTGAATTAATTGTACACAGTTAATGGGTGGATTGCGATGAATGGGAGCAGTTTTACAAGGCAAGGGTAGTATAGGGGATAAATTAGGCCCTTGTCAACTGCCGTAGCACCGAAACCAGAGTTGCCAGAATGCGCGGCCCGTGATTACAATGGCCTTGTCAAAACTTGGACAAGACCATAGCGAGCGCAAACATCCAATGGAATCTATAGATCTGCTCCATAAAGCCTTTCCGAATTTACAGCCACAAGCCGTCGAGCAACTGTTAAATATGTCACGTATTCGTACCTATCCACCCGGCACAATTCTCTGCCGTGAGGGTGCTTATGAGGACACATTTTATTTGATTCAAGAGGGCACTGTGGAAATCTTGAAGCAGTTTGATGTGGCTGGCAGCGAGCGTGAGCGTCTGCTACGCACCTTGGGGGCAGGCGAGTTTTTTGGCGAGATGGCGATTATTGTTGATGGGCCGCGTGCCGCCACCGTTCGTACATTGACCACATCTACTGTGCTAGAAATTGAACGCCAAGCCCTGATGAGTATTTTGGCCGAGAGTCCTAGCTTTGCGTTCGACATCGTGCGCGAAACCATAGACCGCCTGCGGGTGAACGACCGCCTGCAACTAGAAGAAATGCGGGCTGCTTATGAGGCCTTGCAGCGCCTAGACCGTGCCAAACTTGACTTTATTGAAGTAGCGGCCCACGAGCTTCGCACACCCATCACCATTATTCGGGGCTATCGAGATGTGTTGGCCATGCACCCCTTAGTGCAAAACGACCCCGACTTGCCACGGATTGTAAGCGGCATGAGCGAAGGCACAGAACGCATGTTAGAAATTGTGAATAGCATGTTAGACGTGAGCAAAATTGATAGCCAAACCTTACAGGTTGCCTTTGTGCCTGTTTTGCCACGTATGATCTTCTCTGAAACCTTACATGTGTTTGACAAAGCCCTGACCGAACGCAACATTGTTATTCGGCAGCATCATCAAAAATCGCCAACGGTGGCTTTTATCAATGGTGATCCAGTTTTATTGAGCAAGGTTTTTTATCAATTGTTGTCCAATGCTATCAAATACTCTCCTGATAACTCGGCAATTGATATTATCTCGCGGGAGGTAATGGATGCTGACTTGGGCCATGCCTTCGAGATTATTGTGGCCGACCGCGGCATCGGCATAGAACCCGATCAAATTCCGTATGTATTTGAGAAGTTCTATCAAGGTGGCAACAATGTTAGCCTGCACTCATCTAGTAAAACCGCTTTTCGGGGCGGAGGGCCGGGGCTGGGCCTTGCTATTTCAAAAGGCATTATAGACGCACATGGCGGCAAAATTAGCCTAGAAAGCCCGGGCCGCGACGAGCAACAAATGTTAGGAACCACCTGCCGTGTTTTGTTGCCAATTGGTAAACCCGAAGACGATCCGCGTGGAATTGGTAGCTTAAACATACAAAAGTAGTTGGCAAATTGAAGCGAGTAGGCTAAAGTTGTCACGGTGTGCTTTTTGGGGATGTTGAATAAGCCCATTAACCACTGATAATGTTACACTTGCTTATGAGCTAAGTACCCGATGATATTACGTATGGAGGATTTTCCCGTGCGGACGTTGATGATTTCTGTTTTAGTCACTGTTTTAGCTTTTGGTCTCGTTTTTGCTGCGGCCCCTGTCAGCGCCCAAGATGATCTGACATTGGTCTGTAGTGCCCCTGTTAATGGCTCAACCTTGGGTGTTGTGCCCACTGTGGTCACACTGACTGTGTCGGCTGATGTTGAAGCTGCAACCGCAACTGTTACCGATGCCGATGGCAATGCACTAGAAGACGTTGAAACAAGCGTTGAAGGTGCTGTGGTGACAGTGGCTGCCCCGTTTGCGGCTGGTGCAACCTATACGGTAGCGCTAGAAGAAACCGCTGTTTCGATTAGTTTTACCGTTGCTTCTAATGCTTTGGTTATTGATGAGCCACAATTGGTGAACGACTGCCCTGTGGCTGAGGAACCTACTGCTGAAGCCACCGAAGAACCTGTGGTCGAAGCTACTGCTGAAGCCACCGAAGAACCAGTCGTTGAAGCTACTGCTGAAGCCACTGAAGAACCAGTCGTTGAAGATTCGTCGGTAGCTTTAAGTGAAGACACCTATGAAGGTACATCTGGCAGCACAGCGTTCTCGTTGAATTTGCCTGCCGATTATGTTGCAGTAGCAAATGACACCTTCTTTTTGTTCCCTGTGGTTGTGTTGGCTCCCTCTCAAGAAAGCGCCGACAACTATCTGTCTATCCCTGACCGTGTGACCGACTATGTGGTAATTTACACCACTTTCACCAGCAACGACTTACCAGTCTTTGCCTTGCCCGCCGAAGCTACTGCCGAAGATGTAGTGGGTGCGCTCATTCGTAGCGATTCAGAAGTTATTGAACAATCCTCGGTCGAAGTGGCTGGTTCGCCCGCCGTGCGCGTGCGCTTCACCAACTCAGTCTCAGCCAAAGATGGCATTTTCTATGTGGTTGCTTTTGCTGGCGATGCTGGTGATAACTACTTGCTCATTCAAGGTAGCTCTTCTACCGATACATGGGCACAACACGAAGCCGCTTTTGAAGCGTTGGTTGCCTCTATTGTTGTAGCTGAATAGTCGCCCATTGCTTTATCAGTAATACCTCTAAAAGCTGCTCTTATTGGGCAGCTTTTTGGTTTATGGTTAGACAGTATGGAGTAGCCAATTATATGCAGCCCTATCGCACAGCGCGCACCGAAAACCTTCCTCAATGGCAAAAAGTGACGATATTGGTGCTGGCCTTGCTCTTTGTCGCGGGGCTTTTTGTCCGATTTTTCTATTCCATAGAGCCAGAAGGTCGGCTTGCATTTGATCGGCGTATTTTGCACGGCGCGATGCAAAACTGGGTTTATGGCACAGGTATGAGCAATCCCCCATGGAGCATGGCCCTTATCTACCCCTTCGAGCAACTGCCATTGCAACTAACATGGGGATTGTTGGCTTTTCTCTTATTTACAGCTCTCATCGCTTGGATACCGTCCTATCAAGGCTGGACGCGCTATGTGCTGTTGATTATTTTACCCATTTCATGGATTACGCTGCGAAACTATGCCGAGGGCAACTATGAAGCCTTTGTGTTGTGGGGGCTATATTTTATATGGCTGGGCCTAGAGCAACGGCTGACATGGTTGTTGGCTTTGGGTATTTTGCTGGCCACCATTAAGCCCCAGCTTTGCACACTGTTGCTACCGTTGCTGCTGTGGTATACACGCCATTGGGAGCGCCGTGCCCTGCTAACAACGGGGGCTATACTTACGGTGGTTACGATTCCAAGCCTGCTTTTCAGGGGGCAAGCATGGATAGACTCGTTAGATTATTTTGCAAATGAGCGCGGCACACAAGAATTTCTGGGTTTTGAAGCGCCACCACTGGTATATTTTCTTTTTCGGGTGCTGGTGGTAGGGATAAGCCTTTTTGTGGGCCTTACACGCACCCGCATTAGCTTTGCAGTGCTGGTTAGTGGCTCTTTGCTTATTTCGCCTTATATTGGCGGCTTGTCTATGGTCACAATTTTAGGCGTGGGTGTGGGGGCTGTTTTTGCAGCAGGGTGGTGGCTGGCGGGCTTTGCAATGTTGGTGATGTTTCAAGACATCCCGACGCTAAGCGGCAATGGCTTTGAGGGCTATTGGTTTATGGTATTGTTGTTTGTGTGGGGGATATTATTGATGATTCATGCCCATGAATTGCCCGAAACAAGTACAATTGCAGATACAC
>CAZLPC010000002.1:17670-22878 GCA_964561305.1 uncultured Anaerolineae bacterium | reverse complement strand
GCGAGTCACGCCGCGCTACAGAATCATCGGTAACAGGCGGCAACGGCAATAATGCCCCCAGCCCTATCGCCACCATTTTTTTGCCCTTGGCGGTGACATCGTGGCTGATAGGGGGCGGCATGGGCTTGGTTTTGGACAGCACAGTGGGCGAAAAAGAACGCCAAACTATCGAAAACATGCTGGTGACACCTGCCAACCGCATTGGCATTGTGTTGGGCAAAATGTCAGTGGTCTTTTTGGCATCGTTGCTAGTGATGGGGTTATGGCTGACCGAGGGTATTTTACTCAATAGCTTTAGCGGGGCTGGTGGCGAACTAGCGGCTATGGAAGACCCCAGCCTTGGCGATATTGCGCAACTTTTATTAGAAAACAGCACCAGCATTATTGGCCTTGTTATTGCGCTATTGGCGATGATTATCCCCTTCACGCTGATGCTGAACGCATTGGTCATGGCATGGTGCGCCTATGCCGCCAATTACCGCGAGGCCAACTTGTTCATGGTACTAATTCAGTTGGGGTTGCCCGCTACTGTACTATTGACTGTTTTTAGCTTTCCGGCCAATGTGCCAGAAGCAGTCTATGCCATACCCATGTTTGGCACAATTATCGCCATCCGTGACCTGTTTAGCACCACACTGTCTTTAGGCGGCTTGGCGATCAATATTGCCACCACCATTATTTATGCGATGGCGGCAATCACATTTGCGGCATGGGTTTTTGGGCGCGAGTGGTCGCTGACCCGCGGACTGCAATAGCAACGCCCATTAGCCCACCTATTAGCCCATTGTCTGTATGGCCCGCAACGCCAAGATCAGCGCCGCAACGGTGGTGCTGTCTTGGATTTGCCCGGCCACGATTAACGGCATAATTTGACCCATTGGCACACGCACCAACTCCATCGTCCATTCTTCATCCCCTTGTAAGCGGCTGGGCACAAGGTCGCGGGCCAGAAAAACGTGAAATTTCCAGCGGAGATATTTGGCATTAGGATACAACTCGCCTAGGCGGATGATTTGATAGGCACTATAGCCAATTTCTTCTTGCAATTCGCGGTTGGCAGTGAGGGCGGGCGGCTCGTTGGGGTCTACTGCGCCGCCGGGCAACACAAAAAACAAGCGGTTATGTGCCACCGCATACTCGCGCAGCATGAGTACCTCGCGCTTGGGCGTAATGGCGACCACCAACACACCATCGCCCATTTCTACAAACGCATGGCCGCGCTCGTTGGCCAGCAATCGAATCCATTTTGTCGCGTACAGTTCCCGATCTGCCATGTCAAACATCCCCTTTAGGGTAGATAGAGGTCACAACCAGCCGTCTGAATGGAGCATTGTCCGATAGACTGTCCTGCCCACAATGCCTCGAACGCCACAGTTTGACCGTCATTCAGCCAAAACACACTGCGCGAAGAACGTTGTGGTGTAATGATTGCATTGTAATCACGACAGGCACTTGGTTGCAACCAACTAGAGGATTGTGTGATCTCGATGGCTACACATTTACCACTTTCTAACTCACCATAAAACTGGGCCCAAGTATCACCCGACAACAGGCGGTCGGTGGGCTGTCCACTGGCATTGATGCCCTGTAAGGTGATGTTGGCAATGCGGATGGATGTAGGGCCGGGATTAAAGATATAAAACGAGTTGGCATCAAAATAGACCGCCACGCGCCGCCCATTTGGAAACGGTATAGCAGTATAGGGCGATGTGGGCGTAGGCGATGGCGTAAAAGTGTAGGTAGGCGTGGGCGTGATGCTGGGGGTAGGACTAAAAGAGGGTGTTTGCGATGGAGTCAGCGTTTGGCTAGGGGTCAGGGTCTGGCTGGGAGTAAGAGTGAGGGTTGGTGTAAAGCTGGGAGTTTGGGTGCGCGTAGCAGTTGGCGTGGCGGTATCGGGTAGCCGCGTAGGAGGGACAAACGTAAATGTTGTTGTTGGGCCAGTGTTGTCGGCTATGGCAAGCCCTGTCACATTGGGGGTAGACGACGGGCTGGGGGTGGCCGTGGGTGGTGGCTGGGTGACATTGACAATCATAATTGTGGTTGCGCTAGCGGGTGCAGCCGTAGTAGCAGGAAAATCGGGCACACTGCTGGCTTCGCGCTCTAGTTTTTGGCCCAACACCAAAATAGCCAGACCAATACTGGATGCCACAATACCAACAACAGCAATATAAATAAGCAACCATGCACACTGGTTGCTTTGATGCGGGACGCTTGAAGATGATTTTTCAGCCAATTTGAAACTTTCAGTCGCCATAATGTGTCAATAGCTGTGAACAGACAGCATAAACAATGCTCAATCGTAGAGTAACGCCTTACCATTCTATGATAAGCTATCTTATGAACAGACATCTCGCAACGTCAGAAAGGCGTAGAGAACGTGTCGAGTAGACCGCAATCTTTAGACAATCAAAATACGGTTCCTAGCAAGGCACTGCACAAAGCGCCGCCCGCCAACTATCCCTCTGCGTCGCCGCGTACAACCAAACCGTCTATTCCTAAGCCAACTGCGCCGCGCCCTGATGCTGGCCCGTCCTTAAAACCTGCATCCACAAAGTCTGCGTCCCAAAAACGCCCCTTTAACTGGTTTCTGATTATAGGCGGTGGCTTAATCATCGGTTTATTGATGGCCTGTTTGGTATTGTTTGTGGGTTTGGGCATCATCTACTCTGGCGATACCATTGCGCCGGGTGTGCGGGCTTTTGGTGCAGATGTAGGCGGTTTATCGGTCGAAGCAGCAGCAGTAGCCATTGAAAACCAAGCCCAAGGCGGCCTGATTTTGGCAGATGGCGATCGGCAATGGGCAGTCGAAAGCGCCCGCCTTGGTGTACGGCTAGATAGCCATGCCACCGCGCAAAATGCCTATCAGGAAGGGCGCAATAATCTGCTAGAGGCAATGCTTTTTGGCACAGATATTGAGCCTGTGATGGACATTGACTTGGCGCAAATGCAGATTGGCCTGCAAGAACTGGCCCCACGCCTAGAACAGCCAGCTATCAATGCAGGGGTGCAGCTAGTCAATGGCGGTGTACAAGCTACCCCACCCCAAATGGGCCGCCAGCTAGACATTAACGCCACCATCGCTGCTGTACAACAAGATGCATCCGGTATTTTGCGCGATGGTCAATTGGAATTGGTAATGATGGATGTGCAGCCAACCGTAATGGATGCCACCCCCATGCTAGCCCAAGCTGCCCACCTTCTCAGCAGCCCACTCGCTATTCAAGGCTTTGATCCGATACGGAACGAGACATTTGATTGGTCTTTGCCGCCCCAAGTATGGGGACAATGGCTGGTAGCTGAAACTGACCCCAATAGCCCTACTGGATTACGCCTAGCATTAAACAGAGTGGGTTTGGCAGCTTATCTTGATAGCAAAGATAACACGCTTGATGAGGCACGCTATTTGAAGATAGATGAAGCCGTGCAAGCCGTGCAAAGTGCGTTGGCGGCCAACAACCTTAATGCATGGGTGCGGATTTATCATACACCCATCCAACACACAGTCAGATCGGGCGAAACCCTATCTAGCATTGCTTTTAACTATGGCATTCCTTATGGGTGGATTCAACTCGAAAATTCGGGGGTGGGAGCCCTTAGCGTCGGGCAAACAGTCACCATTCCGTCGCCGGATGGGTTAATCCCTCTGCCAATTGTGTATAACAAGCGCATCGTCATTAGTCTAAGCCAGCAACGCATGTGGGCCTATGAAAATGGACAACTGAAGTGGGAATGGGTGGTTAGCACTGGTATCGCCAGCAGCCCCACCTCGCCGGGCGTTTTCCAAATTCAATCGCATTTTGACAATGCTTATGCGGGCAATTGGGATTTATGGATGCCCTATTTTATGGGCATTTATCAGCCCGTGCCCACGCTCGACTTTATGAATGGTTTTCATGGCTTCCCTACACGCGGCGGCAGCCAATTGCTCTGGACGAATAGTCTAGGTACGCGCGTGACGTATGGCTGTATCTTACTAAGCAACACCAACGCCCAACTGCTTTATACTTGGGCCGAACAAGGTGTTATTGTCGACATACAGTCTTAGCAACTTGTGGCATTTGGAGATTGGGCCCAAGCTCAATCTTCAAGAGCCCACATTAACCCTTCATTCACATCATTCACCACCACATCTGCCACGCTTGAGAGGGCGGCACGCTTGCTGGCATCGGTTGAAACACCAACGGCCCTCAGATTAATGGTTGCACCCTGCCCACGAAGCTGCTCGACAGCGCGCTGGGTCGCCAAAATGCCGCCTCTAGAGTCTTCAAAAACCACAATATCGGTGATCTGTTGCAAAAGCATAGTTAGTGGATATTGAAGGCGCTGGTTTTCGGTGAGTGCAGCGGCGGCTTCTAGTGCGGGCAACTCTTGTTGCAACAGAGCCGCACCAATGGCCGCCAATGCTTGGGTAGCATAGGGCTTAATATAATCGGCGGTGGCGCGGCCCTGTTGTTCGGCCAGCCATTGCAAGCGGCCAGCGCCAATAACTGGTACAACGCCACGCAGTTCCAATAATTCGGCGGCCAAATCGGCTTCGGGGGCATAGCCCAACGCGGGGCCGGCTGGTGGCAGGCTGGGCCGCGCCGTAAAAATACAAAAATCACGTTTTCCCGTAAGCCGCCATGCCAAAAGGGTCTTGCGACTGGTGGCGCTTAAAAGTGGCTGATCATACTCCATTAGATAACTTTGCGTTTCAAAAGGCGCACTAAAGCCATAGGTCTCGAAAAATCGTTGATGTCCCAAAGTATGCGTTTGTTGGATGCGTGTGGTGGGAGTATCCAATGAGAAAATATCGGCAAAAAGCGAGGCAAGAATAGACTGTTGATCGGTTGGTAGTCTTTCGGCCAAAACTTGCTGTGAAAAGTGTGTCACGGCTTGATGTTGAGTGTTGCGCTGGCTGATAGCTTGTGCCAAGCCCACAAAATCTGGGCGCGGCAAGGTTATTCCTGCCATGAGGACGGTGTTAAGGGTAGATTCAAAATTAGGGCGATAGGTGTGGGGAGCAAGCTGCAAAGCCTCTATCAGCAGCGCCCCCACACACAACGCCGCCGAGTCCCACTCATTGGTTAGCCCACACGCCTCAAAGACAGCAATTTCATCAAAGCTAATATCAATATCGGCTTGCGCCATACGCCGTGCCAAGGAAATGATTGCACGCATCACTGCCGTTCCCGAGGTGGGTCAGATTTATCACGGAAAGGTGAAAAG
>CAZLPC010000002.1:2110-17660 GCA_964561305.1 uncultured Anaerolineae bacterium | reverse complement strand
CCGTGCAAAGTAATTTATGGTATCGCGTAGCGCAAGTTTATAGCCATCGGGTTGCACCAATACGCCATCCACATCGAATAGCAAAAGCGTCGGCATCTTTTGGCCTAGCCCAACCAGCGCTTGCGCCGTTTGTAGCGTTTTACATCTCGATAGCTTTTGCGTTCGCCTGCCTGCGACAAGCCCAGATAAAATTCTTTGATGTCTTCGTTGGCAGCTAGGTTTTCGGCAGTGCCATCCATCACAATCCGACCATTTTCCATTACATACCCATAGTCGGCCAAATCTAGCGCGGCCTTGGCGTTTTGCTCAACAATCAGCACCGAGAGCTTTTCTTCATCACGCACACGCCGAATCAATGAGAAAATCTCTTCGACTAATAGCGGTGCAAGCCCCAAAGATGGCTCATCTAGCATCAGTAGGCGCGGATGGCCCATCAAGGCCCGTCCTATTACCAGCATTTGTTGTTCGCCACCAGATAAATAGCCGCTAGTGCGCTTACGTAAGTCGCGCAGGCGTGGAAAATAGGTGAAGACTTTTTCCATATCGGTCTTAATTTCGCGCCCACTACGATAGACCATGCCACCCACGCGCAAATTTTCTTCTACGCTAAGATGCCGAAACAACGGACGGCCTTCAATTACTTGCGAAATACCGGTGCGGACAATTTGCTCGGCAGATAGGTTATGAATGGCTTGGCTATCCCATGTGATGCTGCCGCGTGTCACCAAGCCGTTTTCGCTTACTAACAAGCCACTAATGGCTTTGAGGGTGGTGCTTTTGCCCGCCCCATTGGGCCCCATCAAGGCAACAGTTTGGCCGGGTGCAACCTTAAACGAAATACCGCGCAGCACCAAAATAACACTGCTATAAACCACTTCAATATTGTTTACATCTAACACAAAAAACGCTCCTATGAAATCGAAAGGCGCGGCCATGCCACGCCCTTCTCTTAAGCTGCACTAATTTTTTGTTACGCTTGCCTTATTCAGCAGGCACATCAGCACCACCCACTTTGAGATCGGGGGTCGAGAAGAAGTCGCTTAGGGAAGCAACGGTCGGCAATACACCTTGCTCGGTTTGCAAGAATTGGATTTGACCGATTTGGGTGACAGCCGTAGCGCGTTCGGTCTCGTTGAAGTCGAAGCGCAAAATGCCGCTCATCGCGTCATATTGGAAGCCGCCATTTAAGGTCTCATAAACGGCTTGCCCAGTTAGGTTTTCTGCGCCCACCCGGTTGATGGTTTGGGTCATCAGTTCAATATAGGCATCAATGACAGGGAAGGAAAGCAGATAGGCGATGTTGCGTTGAGCCAAGGCCCCACGTTGGGCATCGGCATCGTCGCCAGCCGGTAAGAAGCGATTGACTGCCCACGAGTTATTGACAATTTGCACGCCGGGGTTGTCTAGGCTGTCCCACCACAAGTAGGGCAACACACCTGTAATACCTTGTGTATCTGCACCACCCAAGCCGATGACCGAGGTATCGAGTACCCAGTTCACACCAGCTTGCAACACCTGACCTTGCAACTCTAGGCCAGCAATGGCCGAAGCGATGTTGGCGGGGCCAGAAGCCAATGATGTGCTGAAGATGATATTTGCGCCTTCCTCTACCAAAGCGTCTACTTGGGTCGAAACGTCAGAGGTGGTGGGCAAGAAGTATTGAGCGCCCGCATAACCAACACCCTTGCTTTCGCAATAGGCACGGGTTTCTGGGGTATCAGTCGAGCGGCCAAATGCGCCTTCCCAGCTAAGATGACCAATCACAGGATCGCCTTCAACGCCAAGGCTATCCCAATTTTCTGAAATAAAGTCACAGAAAGCGCCTAGTTGATCGGTGTAGAGGGGAATAATGGCAAATGTGTAAGCAGGAGCATCACCATTTTCACCATACAGCGCCAACGAGCTACCTGCGCTCAACAAAATCGGGATTTGTTGGTTGATGGCATCTTCGCGTACCAATTCAGCATCGGCACTACCAAACAAGAACATAATATCGGGGGTATCGCTGGCTCCAGTAATTTCGTCCCATGCTTCGCGCATTACGTCTTGGCTGCCACCTGTGTCGCGGGGGGCAATCACAATTTCAGCACCACAAATGCCACCCTCTTGCTCATTAAAATAAGCAGCAGCATCTTCTAGGCCAGCACGTAGCGGTTGAGAAATGAAGGCAAAGGGGCCGCTAAGGTCGCCAACGACATTAAAGACAAATTGCTGACCAGAAAACGCAGCAATATTTTCTTCGCTACATTGGGTGCGCTCAGAGGTCTGGGCGATGCTGTTGGGGGCAGCAGGCGTAGAGTTGCCAGCAGCGACAGGTACGACCAATACCGATGCTAGAACCATTACCATAACAAAGATGAGAAATTTCTTTTTCATTACAAGCTCCTTATAGATAGAAAGCACATAGGAACACTTTATATTTTTTGAAGCAGTGGCAATTTTTTTACAATCGCTTTGCGTTTTGCCGCAACTCCTTTTAGGATTTTAACAAATTTTAGGTTTTTGCCTAGTCTAACTAGGCTTTTGAGAATGGTCGCAATCGCCACGACGATTGTAAAATAAGCCACCTAAAGGCCAACCCTCTGGGCTGATAGATTAAAAACAGCGCCAGCATTAGGCCCAACAGCAAGTTCGGCATCCCCACCGGGATATTATCGGGATCGATGGTGGTCAAGATACTTGGCAAATAGTCCACCGCGATATTGTTGAAGAACTCAACCAAATACCGATCCACAAACTTATAGAAGACAACTCCCAAAGTTGGCCCCAATGGATAGCCTGCACCGCCAATGACAAGCATGGCCAACATTTCAATGCTATATAAGGGCGCAAATGCCGAGGGCGCATACGCATCGGGCGACACACTCCCCGACACATGTGCATCTAAATAGCCCGCAATGCCGGCATACAACGCGCACAAGAAAAACGCCAGCACTTTATAGCGAAAGACATTGATGCCCAGTTGTTCGGCAGCCAAGTCATTATCACGAATAGAAATCCAAGCGCGGCCAATGCGGCTACGCACCAAGTTGCGGGCGGCCCCTGCCGTAATGACGACAAAAACCAGCACCAGATAATACTCGTGCAGGTTGTTCTCAATCTGAAAGCCCAGCACCGTTGTGCGCGGAAGTGGCATAGGTTGGTTGTTGCCGAGATTAAACCAGTTGCCATCATAATTGTTGATGGCCCACGGGATGATATATTGGGCAGCAAGTGTTGCCATCGCCAAATAAAAGCCCTTCACCCGCAACGATGGTAGCCCAAAAATAAGGCCGACACCACCCGCGATAAGCGCCGCAATGGGCAAACCCACCAGAAACGACACATCGGTTTCACGCGCCAACACCGCGCCCGTATAGGCCCCTACCATCATAAAAGCCGCTTGACCCAACGAGATTTGCCCTGTATAACCCAACAGCAGATTTAACCCCGTAATCGAGATAATCAAAATGCCGCCAGTGGTCAGCAGTGCCAAAATACTAGATGAGACGATGTTGGTTCCAAACGAACCCAACGACGAAAATTGTGGTAACACCAGCAAGCCGACCAAAATTGCCACTGTCCAAAACCAGTCTACCCGTGTGCGGAAGATGGCCCCTGCTTGTACATAGTTGGTATCGTAAATGCCACTTGGACGCATAATGGTCTCCTACACGCGGTCAATACGGCGTTGGCCAAACAGGCCATCCGGACGGATAACAAGTACAATAATAAGCACCAAAAATGGCGCGAGTTGTTGGCCGGCAGTGGTATCTACATAGATAGTCGTCAGTTTTTCGACCACACCAATAACCAAGCCACCCACCATCGCCCCTGTGATAGATTCCAAGCCACCCAACAGCACCGCCGGAAAAACCACCAAAGCCAGCAACGGCACAACAGCAATGTCTACACCTGTGCCACCTGTACCCTGCACCACGCCGGCCATCGTCGCCATAACGGCTACCATCGCCCACGAAATCGCTAGTGTCCAGCGTACTTGTAAACCTACGCTTTCGGCCAGCACTTGGTTTTCGGCAGTGGCCCGCATGGCCAAGCCCAGCGAGGTATATTGGAAAAACAGCGTAAACGCTACAAAAGTGGCCACCGCAATAGAAAAGCCCCATACCAAGAAACGTGGCAAGCGAATATCGCGCCCCAGCCAGCTTGCAGTCTCAATCCGATAAAAAGCCGCAGTTCCCCCGCCAACTTGTTGGTCGGTGGCGGTATTTTGAACGCCTGCATCAAAGGTAAAAACAGGTATGGCAATGGTTGTGCTGGCGGGTGCAGCCGTTGTGCCATCATCGTTGGTGCTACTTTGGGCGGTTGCTGCTGTAAAGACATCAATTTTCTGGGGTACAGTACCCCAAATAATCTGGGTCAGCCCTTGCAACATAAATCCGATGGCGAGTGTCATTAAAATAGCTGTTAAAACGGGCTGCCCCAACAATGGGCGAATGGTGAACCGTTCTAGCATAAGGCCCAAGAAGATACTGCCGACTAGAGCTGCTGTCGCCGCCCGCACCATCGCCGACGAATCTTGTAACACCAGCACCGCGACCACGATAATTGAGACCGCGCCCACACCCAAAACTGTGAGAAATTGTTGCTTGTCAATTTGATTGTTTTGCCATTGGCTTAAAAAGTGTTGTAGGCGGTTTTGTCTGGCTCTGTCGCCATTGGTTACTGTGCCAGTGATGGTGATGCCCACCGACAGTAGCACAAACACCGCCACAAATACTGCCAAGCCAATAACCCCAAACGTAATTTGAGGTGAGGGGTTGTTGGCGTAAAATTGCCAAAAAAACAGCGCCCCAATGAACATCATCCAGCCATGGGCAAAGTTAAAAATACCCGATGCTTTGTTGATGACAACAATGCCAAGCGCAATCAGGGAGTAAAGCCCCCCCTGTAAGATACCGCGAATGATGGTCTCGATGACCAGCCCAAAACTTTGCCCGAAAATTACCCAATCGGCCATAATTATGCTCTCAACTCCTCAAAAGTAATAAATTAACCCACATCGGGCAACACGACTTTTTCGCGGGTAGCGGCGGGCAAGGTTGCTGGGTCGCCGACAGTCACGATCTTCACTTCGGTTTCAGTATGCCCCACGCGCCCATCTCGATAGCGCACTTCTGACCGCATGGTCATGGTCGGTTGGTCGGCATAAATCGCATCTAGCACATCGCCATATTTCTTTTCCATATAGCCACGCCGCAGCTTGCGGGTACGGGTCAATTCTTCTTCATCGGGATCAAACACACGCGGCAACACCACAAAACGCCGAATATGTCCGGCCGAGGGTGTATCTCGATTAATGCGATTAATGTCTTCTAGCAACAAATTGGCCACCTCGGTCCGTTGCGAAAGATCAGCTAGGGTGGTGAAAGAAATCCCTTGTTTTTCGGCCCAACGCGCCACATTGTCAAAGTTTAGCGTAATCAGCACACTTACATACGGCATGTCAAAGCTACCCACAGCCATTGTGTCTTGAACATAAGGGCTAAACTTCAAGCGCCCTTCAATGTATTGCGGGCTAAAAGACTCGCCCGTAGCCAGTTGAATCATATCTTTCATACGATCTAGATAAATCAAATGGCCGTCATCGTTGATATAGCCTGCATCTCCGGTACGGAAAAATCCATCAGGGGTAAGGGCTTCGGCCGATTTGTCTTCTTTTTTATAATAGCCTGCAAAAGTGCTGCGGCTTCTGACTAAGATTTCGCCATCATCGGCGATTTGGACATGCACCGTTGGCAAGGGACGGCCCACAGTACCCAAGCGCACATCGTCGGGATAATGGGCAGTGTGGCCTTGGCACTCGGTCGAGCCATAGAGTTGATAGAGACCGACATTGATAGCGCGGAAGAAGCGCAACACATCGGGGCTAAGGCTGGCCCCCGATGTGTAACCAAACCGCAAGCGCGACAGCCCCATTTTGTCGCGCAGGGCTGCAAACAAGGCTAGCTCGCCCAACCAGCCCTGAAAACGCAGCACAGGTGGCAATGACTTACCCTCGTTCTCAAGGTCTGCGATCCGATAGCCAATGCCTAAAAAGTAACGATAAAGCAACCGATTGCTAATGGGTGCATCTACCATACGCGCTTGGACTAAGCTCACTAGGCTCTCCCATAGACGGCTAGGAAACAACAATACCACGGGCGCAATTTCGCGGATGTCGTTTTGCACCGTTTCGGCTTTTTCAGGAAAATTGACGACCATTCCATCTACTACATGGCGTGTTAGGCCCAACGACTGCTCAGTGATCCATGCCAATGGACTAAACGACACATAATCATCCTTATGGCTAATGGGCGCAATTTGCGAGGCGTGCAACGCACCATACATCAAGTTTCGATGACGAATCATCGCGCCTTTGGGCAGGCTGGTTGTGCCACTGGTATAGCTGAGGATAGCGATGTCTTCACCACTGCCTTGCAGCACCATGTCTTCGAAAGCATTGGGGTGTTCAGCGCCATACTCGCGCCCCAACGCCTCTACTTGACTAAACGACATCAAAAGTGGATCTTCATAGCCCTGTAGACTTTGCTCATCCCAATAAATCACTTTTTTCAGTGTAGGGACTTTCTCACGAATTTCGAGTATGTTGTCCACTTGTTCTTGATCTTGTGCAATAACAAACACAGTATCACTATCATTGATCAGATACTCTAGCTCACGCGGCGACGCATCGGTAAATACGCCAATGGTCACACCGCCAGCCGCTTGCACAGCTATCTCGGCCCAATAATATTCGGGGTCGTTGTCGCCCACAATACAGGCTTTGCCATTGCGTTCTAGCCCAAGACTAGTTAAGCCCAAGCAAAAATCTTTAACATGAGTAAGGCTTTCGGCCCACGTATATTCTTGCCAAATGCCATAGCGTTTCTTACGCATGGCCACATAGCTATCATCGAACAATTTGGCGGAGCGTAGCAAATTCTTGGGGATTGTATCGCTGTTGGGATCAATTGTCCCTACGGGATCATCTGCTGACCGATTGAGAAAAATACGGTCTACTTCTTGACGAATGCGCCGAAAGTCGGCCTCCGCTTTTTGGCGGCGCTGATATTCAAAAAACGCATAAACCGCCACTAGCACAACTATTACAATAATAAATATCATCGTTTGCGTACCTCAAATGATTAAACTTTTTCGCGCCCCAAATAGGCTTCGATCACTTTTTCGTCTTTGCTAATTTCATCGGGCGTGCCATCGGCGATCTTTTGCCCAAAATCCAACACCACAATGCGATCGGCGATGTCCATCACCAATCCCATGTCGTGCTCAATCAGCACAATGGTTGTGCCACGTAGCTGATGAATATCGAGGATATAGCGGGCCATATCTTCTTTTTCTTCAACATTCATGCCGGCCATGGGTTCATCTAACAGCAGCAGCTTGGGCTGAAGCGCCAAGGCCCGCCCCAACTCTACACGCTTCCGCATCCCATAAGGCAATGTGCCCACAACGCTATTGCGGACGTGCGACATTTCCATGAAGTCTATGATGTCTTCGACCACACGCCGATGCTCGATCTCTTCTAGCATGGCCGGTTGCCACCGTTCGCTGATAGCATTGCGGAGCCCAGAGGGGAGAAACTTAAGGATGTCCCAATAGATCGCGCCACTAATGAGTCCCGATTTCATATAAATGAAACGGGCCGCCATCAGGTTATCAAGCGTACTCATGTTGGTATATAGAGCGATGTTTTGGAATGTGCGGGCGATACCCAATGGGGCGCGTTTGAAAGTGGGTAAATCGGTAATATCTTGCCCCTCAAACAAAATGCGTCCTTGTTGTGGATGATAAAACCCACTGATACTGTTGATGGTACTGGTTTTGCCAGCACCGTTGGGGCCAATGATGGCCAATATTTCGCCGCGCTTGACCATAATATCTACATTTTGGATGGCCTTAATGCCCCCAAAACTCAGAGAGATATGATCGACGTGCAGCATTACGTCGTTGTTCATCTGCTAATGTCCCTCAGATAAAGAATATTTCGTTTAATGCCACAATTGACTAACAATGCCGAAATTTTTTCTGCATTTTTCAAAGATATTTTACACAAAAATTCATTATCTACACAGGATTTATGTTGGCCTCATCTCTTATCGTTTTTTTCGGTACACTAGAGGACGATATTTGACACACTCTCGGATAATAAAATAAGGGGTAATTTATAGCCATGAGCCCTATCTCAGCCTTGTTTCTTTTCTTGTTGATTCTGCTGATTGTGTTTTTCGCCTTAAACACCAGCCCAGTGAGCGTCAATTTCTTGATCATCGATCAAGAAATATCGTTGGCGCTGGTTATCATTCTTTCTACACTTATCGGATTTGTCTTGGGCCTGATCATGCCGCGCTTGTTGCGACGCGAGTCAGAGCATGTTGAGCTACCCGAAAACAGGGCTCGTATCGCTGAAGAATTAAACCGAGCCGAATAAGTCTTTATTTTTAGGAGGATTTGTTATGGCCCCACAGTGGCTGATTGATTTAATTGGAGATGGGCGCATCGCAGATATTTTGACGCGCTATGTGCTGTCTACGCTCATCATCTTATTGACATTTGTGATCTTGCGGCGTTTAATACGCTATCTTCTCTTTCGCATTTTGCATTATACAAGCCGCAACCGCACTACCTTTGACGAGGCTATTGTAAAAGCCATAGACCGCCCCTTACAGCTTATTTTGGTGTTATTAGGCATTTGGCTGGCTTTGCTGGTGCTAGACTTTAATGATACCTTCAGCCGAGTTGTCACGGATGTATCATCGGCATTAGTGGCGGGCGCATTTTTTTGGGGTTTCTATCGGCTGATAGATGTCTTTGCCGATGAATTAATACCTATGGCCGAGAAGTATCAGCGCATTGATCGCAATGTGGTGCGCTTTGGCCGTCAATTGGCAAAGGCGCTTGTCCTTGTTTTCGCTTTTGTAATTGTCGTGGATCGCTTTGGCTATAACCTGAATGGGCTGTTGGCTGGTTTAGGGCTGGGTGGGTTGGCCGTAGCCCTAGCCGCCCAAGACGCGCTCTCTAATTTAGTGGGCTATTTTGCCATTGTCGCCGATTCACCTTTTGGGGTAGGTGATTTTATCGTAACCAGTGCTGCTTCAGGCACAGTAGAGCATATTGGCTTTCGTAGCACGCGCATTCGCCAACTTGATCAATCACTGGTGCTTGTACCCAATGGCATGGTTGCCTCCAGCGCCATTACCAACTGGACACGCCTTAGCAAACGCAGGCTAGATATGAACTTGGGCTTAACCTATAGCACACGTCCCGACCAAATACTTTCTGTGGTGCAAGCTATACGTGACATGCTGGAAAATCATCCGCGTGTATTGGTAGGCGATTCGGTTTTTGTGCAGTTTTTCAACTTTAATGAATGCTCGCTCGACTTGCGGATTATCTGTTATATCAACGAGCCAAATTGGGGCCTATTTCACGCCATCAAAGAGGATATATACATCCGTATGATGCAAATTTTAGACGAGCATGGTGTGTCGGTTGCCTTCCCCACCCGTACACTTGTCATTGAGTCGGCGCTATCTGCCATTGATATGCACGCCCAAATGTTACCTGCGATACAAATCAATAGCGGGCCGCGTCCACAGTCCACCGATAACCGCGATATGGCGTTACCCCAGCCCGATGAACCCGCCACCACCGACGAAATTGAAAGCGCCGAAGATAGTGCCGAAGACACCCGCTAGGTGTCTTGCGGCTCATCTGTTGAGGGGGTAAGCATTGTACCGGCTGGCTGTGTGCCCGTTGAATCGGCATTGTGCTTGCGTTGCTCTGCGGCGGCTATTGCAGCGGCGGCTAGACCAGCGCGGCTCGCGGATGGATTTAATATGGTAGGGTCTGGCTCGGCAACCACAGGACTCTCGCCAATGAGCTGATGTTTTAGGGTGGTGGGTGAATCGCCATTCTTGGTGGTCGCTTCTTGAGACGCACGCCCACCGCCACTGCCAATTTGCATGACACGGCGCACACCTTCGGGAGGCTTAATAGGCACAACCACATAGAAGGTGCTGCCGGGCAGCGCTTCGGGATCATACTTTTCGCTCTCGACCCAAATGCGCCCACCATGCCCCTCAACGACACCACGCGCAATGGTAAGGCCCAAGCCCGGCCCTGCGCCCATAAATTTAGTTGTTCCTGTCGAGTGCAAACCCGGATCGCCCACACGGAAGAATTTCTCGAAAATGGCTTCTTGGTTTTTCTTATCCACACCAATACCAGAATCTTTAACCGTTAGTTTAATCTCATCTGCGCCGGTTTCGTTGTTGCTCAACAACTCGCCATAAATTTCGATACGGCCGCCATCTGGCGTAAATTTGACCGCATTTAACACCAAGTTCCGCAATGCTTGTACCAAGCGTTTGGTGTCGGCTTCAATTTGTGGCAATTGCCGTAGACCTTTGGCTGTGAGCGATTGTTTGCGCTCGCGGATGCTCTCTTGTAGTGGCTCTATCGCAAGACGTACCACAGTTTCGATGCTGGTTTGGGTAAAGCGTAGGTCAAGGGCGCTCATGTCAAGACGGCTCACGTCTAACATATCGCCAATCAAGGTTTCTAGGCGGTCGGTGGCCTTCCGCACATTTTCAGTTAGATTTGTTAGGTGTTCTGGGGTCAGTGTGCCTTGATCACTTAGCGCCGCCATGATATCGCTGTGGCCGCGTATCTGAGCTAGGGGTGTCCGCAACTCGTGGCTAGCAATCGTGATAAAGTCTGTTTTAACGGCATCTGTGGCTTCTAGGCGGCTCTTGGCTGCCTCTAGGTCTTCATTAGAGGTCTCTAGCTCTTGTTCACGTTTTCGCAGATCGTCTACCAAACGTGCATTGCGCAAGGCAATGCCGGTTTGGTTCGCCACCGAACTTAGCACACTTAGATCGGCTTCTGAAAATGGGGCATCGTTGTTTTTGGGCCCCACTGCAATAATGCCGATCAATTCACCTTGTACGGCCACAGGGGCATAGGTCGCCATGCGCATTTTGCGGAAAAATTCGCGCTCGGCGGGGTCTATCGTCTTAAATTCTGGCTCAAAATCAATGGCATATTGCAAAATGGGGCGGCGCGAGGCTTGTAGTTTTTGAAAGAGTAAGCCGTCTTTCCGCAAAGAACCAATCGAAAGCGCTGGCGCGGTATCGGTTAGGCTGGCATAGCGTGGCTCAATATGAATTAGATTTTTGTCGTTGGCATCGGGTGTACATAGCAATAACTCAGAGCGACGCACTTGTACTGAAGCCCGCAGCGTCTCTGAAATAAGGTCTACGACTTCATTTAATTCAACAATACCCGTAATTGCCTCCGAAAAACGCACAACCTCTAGGGCAAGGCTGCCCCCAGTGCGTTGCCGCAACAACCGCATCATAATATATTCGGCAGCCAGATAGATTGGGGCATGTAGGGTGGCGGTGGCCAATGCCAGCCCTGCCAACAAAACCTCTTCTTGGACATCCGTGGTTGGATCAAGCTCTTTGGCAATTAATAATGCCGCCAGCACCGCGCTGGTGGTTACTAGGGTCAGCGCCATATTGACAGTTACGGTGCGTAACGTCTCGCGCACATCTACTACGCGCAAGGCGATAATGCCATACACAGCACCCGACACGCCCACCACTTGGATAATCAAACCCATAGATTGCAGGCTCTCGACGCTGCTAGCCACCAACACTGCCCCTACCACAGCTAAGGGCGAAATTACAACCCAATAAAGAGCGCGATTGGCCAGTTCGGGCAAACGGGCCGTATAAAACTTCAGAAACGAGGATACCAACAACACGATAGCAATGGTAAGCCAACCCCCAACAGCTACATAGCCAGCGGTATAGCCCTCATCCGACAACGTAGTAATCCAGTCGGGGCGGGCAAAGGGAGGGTTATCGGTGCTGGTGGCAACGATGGCTCCTAGCCATGCGATACCCCCCAAAAGCCACACGATGCTGGCTCGCTTTTGTTGCAAATAAGCAGTTGTCAATACGCTAAAAATTACCAGAAACAAGCTGCCGCCATACACCATAAGGGCCGGCTGGCTTAATAATTCTTGATCGAGCAATACCGTATCAGAGTCAACCAGCCCCAACAAGCTGGTCAAGAGGCCTACGCCCAATAACACTATTGTCCAACTGATAATGCGGCGGTCGGTAGCACTTTTATAGCGATAGGTTGCATAGATCAGCCCTGCATAGATAAGGCTGGTAACAGCAGCAATGATAAAAGAGATGGTTAATTCCACGGTGTCGCTCCGTTGGCTTATACTCGTTGAATATAGACGGCGTTTTCTCCACTGCCAATTGCTTGTAACTGCCCACTTGCCACCAATTCGGCCAAGTCTTGCTGCAAATGAGCAAGGTTTTGGTCGGCACATAATACGCGCAATGTGCGTAAGGTTAAGCTACCGTGCTGCCGCAGATGGGTCAACGCCCGATCTTGTCGCCAGTTTAACGCAGATCGTGGTGCTGTGGCAATGCGCTCAATGCTAATATTGATTTGCGCTGGACTAGGCATGGTCACTTGTGGATGAGTATACCCTTCTTGTGCCAATTGTGCGGAAATAACCCTCCAACCGCGTCCCATACCTTGCATTAACCCCGCTCCAACTAACTGGCCTACTAGCTCGGGGTTGCGGTGATAGTGTTGGTGCTGAAGCGTGGACAGTGTAGCAAAACCGGGTAAGCCACCCGGAATGTGCATTTCAATCCGCGATGGATAAATATGAATTGCAATCGGCATTTTTTGACGATAGTCGCGATGAGCTAGTGCATTCAAATATAACTCTTGGATGACCAGCTTTGGATAGGCGATATATTGACCACTACTAGACAGCCAATCCATCAGCATGTCCAACCCATCATGATATTGATAATAAATTGTGCCGCTAATCGTCGCCTGATGATAGCGATGGTGTCCTTCATAGGCGTTCAGCTGTACGACAGCATAAGGCAACCATTTTTGCGGCTGGTGGGCATGGCACAACACATCTAAAACGGTTCGATCAGCATTTGGTATAAGTGCTTGTTCAAAGCCATCGTGGGCTCGCGCTGCAATTAACTGGCGTATTTGTTCACCATCCAAGCGGATGGGGCCCAGATTGCCCCATGCCATCACACGTCCATCGGGCAGGGCATGAACCGTGTTGCTGCGGGGCACATGAATATCTATACCCCCCCCCTGCTGAATAAACGACAAACGCGGCAAGGCCGGACGAATGGCGTGCAGTGTCGGTATCAGACTGCGTTCTAGCGTTACTATATCAGCCATTGGCAACTGAAATGTACCGCCATTGGTGTTGGCTAAGGCTACCAAATAGTCAGCAATAGGTAGGCTCACTTGCACGTCGTGTTGCACCATTGTTCTATCCACCAAAAATTTCACTTTGTGGCGTTGGTGAAGCCGTTGGCAGCGTGATAGGTGAACGGGTGTTGGTGGGGCCCGGTGTAACGGTTGGCGTAGCGCTAATGGGCGGTGGCAAAGTAGGCCGTGGCGGCAATGGTGTGGCGGTTGGAAGCGGCGTAGGGGTATCGCTGGGTGTAGGCGTGATGGTGCGGGTGGCAGTGTTAGTGACAGTGGGGGTGTCGGTTGGCCGATTGACTACATTGTCTATCACCACCAAAGAGCCAACCAACATAATCGCCGCCAGCACTACGATGCCAATAATGGCTAACTCGGTCATAGACAACAACGGGCCGCTGGGTTTGGGTTCTATAGTAGGCACTGGGACAGGTGTAGCCACCGCAGGATTTTCGCCCATTGGCATCTGCCCTTCAACAACCCCCAATGCTTCAAGGGCTTCTTTGGCACGGGAATTGGTTGGATCAAGTGCTAAAACACGTTGCAAAGCGCCAATGCGTTCTTGATCATCGCTAGAGATAGCAGCCAGCCATAGCCATGCCAATGCCAACGATGGGTCTTGTAAAACCACTTGTTTTAGCAATGGGCGAGCATCATCGCGGTAGCCTGCTTGGGCTAGTTCAATTGCTCGTTGCAACAGTCGTTTTGTTTCTAATGAAGCCACATAGCAACCTTTTCTACTTCATGTTAAATGCTGGTCATTAGCCTAAGAGGTGGCTAGCAAGCGTGCAACTTGCTCGGCAGTAGTACGCCGCAATTGATAGGCAGTGGTTAACGAGGCATGAGCATCGCCGGGCGATAGAAAGCGGCGCACTGCTACGGCGCTGGTATCGCGTAAGATCACATAAAACAGCCAAATCACGCTGCCGTCAGGGTCGGCAGGCCAATCTTTGATGATCACATCTAAATCCGAGAGATGGTTTAAGCTGCCGCCGATAATCGTCTTCCAAACTTCGGGCGGCAACCATAGATGTTGATCGCCGACTTTTAAGACATGATGATGTGGCGGCAGCTCTTGTAATGCACCCCAAAAATGATGCGGTTCTTTTTCTACAGACTGGCGCAAAATTGATCGAATACGCTCAGTGTCGGTGATAATTTGACCATCGGTAGCTGGCCCCAACAGCTGCCAGCCCCCATGCACCGTTGCGTCGGACAAAAGTGTTTCTAATGACACTTGCCCACTGCGAAAATTCTGTACATTGGGCAACACAACGGGTATACCCGCCGCCGCCAAACCCGCGGTTTGGGCTTCGTCAATTGGCTCACGCAACGTCAAAACGGCTTTAATGCTGCCATCGGTTGTTTTTAAAGCAATTTCGGCTTTGCCATGTTGGGTAGGTAGGTTTTCGATAATGGCAACCACATCTTCTAAGATGTCGGTCTGATAGGCTTGTTCGGCGATGTGCCACTGCACCAAAATAGGACGTTTTAGCACCATTGCCTCACCCAATTGCAACACCAGCCAGCGCCCACCAATTGCTGTTGCTACTGCATCGGGCGAACAATGTGTTAATTCTTCATGGGCAAAGTGATGTTGTTTAACATCACCCTTCCTAGCAATCATCGGACTGTTACAAATAGGGCAATAATAGCCTTGTGCGCCACGCTTCGCAGCCCCAATGGGAATGGGGCGGCCACGCGCATCTAATGCCCACCCATACATTGGCTCTGAAACTGAACGCACGCGCATTTATCCTTAGTTTGTTCTCGAACATAATACTATTATAGCGCAATTTGAAGGCATGTCTTAAAGAGAATACGATCAAAAAACCCCTCTTAAGCAAGAGGGGCCTTCGTTCAATCTGTTTGAGGATGAAACATTATGGCAAGAAGAACAAGTCAGCGCCTGCGTCTGTGGCCAAATTAACCACAATGGCGGGCAACACACCCAGCAACAACACAAATGCTGCGGTGGCGGCCAGCACAAAGTTATAAGGTACAGCAATGGGGATGGGTTGATCATCGTTGGCGCTGCGATCTACATACATCACCTTAATGACGACGAGATAGTAGTACAATGCTACGATAGAGTTCAACACACCAATCACTGCTAGCCAAGTGAGTTCGGCATCAACTGCCGCCCGAAACAACATAAACTTGCCAAAGAAGCCAGCGGCCGGCGGAATGCCCGCCAATGACAGTAGCGCAATGGTGAAGCCCAGCGCCAGCCATGGGTTGCGCCGCGCCAAACCTGCCATATCTGCAA
>CAZLPC010000002.1:0-2100 GCA_964561305.1 uncultured Anaerolineae bacterium | reverse complement strand
GCAATCATTTCAGAGCCGGTTTGATTGGTAAACAAGATGAGACCAGCAAACAGCAAGGTGTTGGTAAGCGCATACATGACCATATAAAAGGCCACTGCTGCTGCGCCGTCGCCAGCGTTGTTGCCGCTTGCAATTGCTACCAAGCCAATTAGCGTATAGCCTGCTTGAGCCACAGAACTGTAAGCAATGAGGCGTTTCAGGTTTTGTTGCACCAACGCCAACAGGTTACCCAACGTCATTGTCACTACTGCAATCACAGCAAACAACTGTACCCACCATTCGCTATAGCCTGTGCTAATGGCTTGCAAATCGCTAGAAAGCAATTGTTCGGGTGGGAAAACTGCCAACATAAAGCGTGTTAGCACGGCAAAGCTAGCGGCTTTTGATGCCACCGAAATAAACGAGGTAACAGGCGTAGGCGACCCTTCATAAACGTCGGGTGTCCAGAAATGGAAAGGTACAGCGCTAATCTTAAAGCCAAAGCCAACCACCACCATCCCCAATGCCACAATAATTGGCGCAGTAGGATGCTCGCTATTAATCAGGCCGGGGCCAATTTCATAGATGTTGGTGAAGCCACCACTAAGACCATACAATAGCGAAAGCCCATATAGCAAAAACGCCGAGGTAAATGAGCCAAATAAGAAGTATTTGATACCACTTTCGGCGCTAATGTTAGCAAAACGCGCTTCCTCAGATGTAGGATTCTGTGGCAGACGCACAAAACCTGCCAAAATGTAGAGGCTGATTGACATGGTTTCTAGGGCTACAAACAACATGATGATGTCGGATGAGGCACTTAGCAGGCTTGCGCCAATAGACGCAATAATGATGATGGCATAAAACTCGCTCTTATAGCGCAAGCGGTTGTCCCCCATCCCCATAAAGCACGTAAAGCCACCAACCATGATGATAATCACCCGAAAAATCTTAGTGAGATCATCGTTGCGGATAGTTCCGCCCCACATCAACTGATCGTTAATATCACTGGGCGTGGGAATGAATACTGCCAGACCCGCGATAATCAGCAATCCGATACCCGCCACATACCCGACTATGGGGCGTTGCTTGGGGGGCAGATACAGGTCTAGATAAATGACCCCCAACGCCAACACCGTCATCAGCACTTCGGGCATAATGGCGATAAAGTTTTCGACAAGATTGGTATTGATGTCCAAAGCTATCTTCTCCTCATGCCGTTGCTAACTATACTTCAGTAGGTCAGCAACAGGGATGACCGCACTCTCAATGATATTGGTCAAAATTTGGGGCTGTATACCAACCGCAATAAGCCAAAACGACAGCATCAGCAGCGCCACGCGGTCTTGCACCAGCAAGGGGCGTTCGTCCACTTCAGGATATTTTTCAGCGTCAAAGTCGCCGAAAAATACTTGGGCCGTTACCCGCAACACATAAGCCGCCGTTAAGATAATACCCAAAACTGCCCCAATCACCACATAGACATAGTAATTCGCCAAATCACCCGTTAAGGGTGTAGACGATTTGTCTAGCACTTCTTGGGGGATGCCTTCCCACACGCCGATCAAAATTGGGAATTCTGCGACAAAGCCACTAAGGCCCGGCATACCCATGCTGACGAAGCCTCCTAAAATAAAGGCCACGCCTACAATTGGCATTTTTAAGATAAAGCCACCTAAACTAGGTAAGTCGCGGGTGTGGGCGCGATCATAAACCATACCGACGCACGCGAAGAAGAGCGCCGTCATGACCCCATGCGAGAACATTTGCAGCCCGGCCCCAGTCATGCCCGTTACGTTCATGGTGGCAAAACCCATGCTGACCAAACCCATGTGCGACACCGAGCTAAAGCCGATGACATATTTAAAGTCGCGTTGACGAAAGGCGATAAACGCGCCCAAAACCACATTCACCAGCGCAAAGAAGATCAGCCACGGCAAATGGGTACGTGCGCCATCGGGCATCAGTTGTACACCAAAGCGCAAAGCCGCATACGCCCCTAGTTTCATTAGCACGCCCGCATGAATCATCGAGACGGCAGTGGGAGCAGCTACGTGGCCATCTGGCGACCAGTTGTGGAAGGGGAACAAGCCCGCCAGCACCGCAAAACCGACAAACACA
>CAZLPC010000001.1:3219-23770 GCA_964561305.1 uncultured Anaerolineae bacterium | reverse complement strand
ATGTTGCTTTTAGGACGGCTGGGGTTCGGTTGCACGCGCTGGCGAACTTTGACACCTTGATTGAGGTTGCGATTGAACGCGGCGACTTGACTGAAAATCAGCGCCCACTTATCCTCGATTGGTTATTCGATGCGCCCGGTTGGGCCAAGCGACATGGTTTCGCATAATGCACATTTTAGAAAAACTCAACCATCGTATTACAAGTGCCAATAGCTTATTGTGCATCGGGTTAGACAGTGATTTTGATAAAATTCCAGACCACTTTCATACAGACCCTGACCCTCAATTTGCCTTTAATCGATGGATTATTGAGCAAACACATTCTTTTGCGTTGGCCTATAAACCCAATCTTGCTTTTTATGAAAGCGTAGCGGGCTATCGGGCACTAACACTGACCATGCAATATCTTCGCGCCGAACACCCTGAATTAGTAACAATAGCAGATGCCAAACGCGCCGACATTGGCAGCACCAACATCGGTTATGTGCGTAGTATTTTCGACGAGCTAGGCTTTGATGCCGTTACGTTAAACCCATACTTGGGACAAGAAGCCTTGACCCCCTTCTTGGAGCGTGCTGAAAAAGGGTGCATTATTCTGTGCCATACCTCTAACCCCGGCGCTAACGAGTTTCAAGGCCTGCATATCGAAGATCGCCCCTTATGGCTGCATGTCGCCGAGCGTGTTAGCACCCATTGGAACCAACATCACAATTGTCTGCTGGTGGTTGGTGCAACGGAGCCCAGTGTATTGGCACAAGTGCGCCAGGTCATCGGCGATATGCCGATTTTAGTACCGGGCATAGGGGTACAAGGTGGGGATTTAGAAGCAGTATTGGCGGCGGGCCTAACACTACAACGCGCTGGGCTTATCATCAATGCCTCGCGCTCGATCATCTTCACTGATCATCCGGCTACTGCTGCTCAGTCCTTACAGCTAGCCATCAATCAGCAGCGTTAAAATTATGTAGATAAGTCTATTTTGTACACCCCTCCATTGAGACTAAACCACCTCTCATCCGTATAGTGTATAGTGTTATAAATAAAGAGAGAGGCAAAAATTAATGACTGTTTTTCAGTATGATCATCAAGATATTCGGGTTGTTGAATTTGAGGGACGTATTGATGCCGATAGCACACAAGAGTTGACGGCAATCTTGCAAAAAGCACGCACTGATGGACGTAGCAAATTGGTACTGGACATGAGTAAAGTCAGCTATCTTAACAGCCAAAGCCTACACATATTTCTAAAGGCATTGCAAGAAATTCAAGAACATGGTGGCGATGTGCGCTTTGCACGCCTTAGCCCCATTGTGAAGCGTGTTTTTGAGATAGTTGGTTTTCGGCAATATGTCCAAAGTTATGCAAGCGTAGAAGCGGCCCTTCAAAACCTCTAGTCCTACTCAAAAAACTGACGTAGCTGTTGCTTAAGGCTTTGGCGTTGTTGTTGATAATCAGCTTCTGATATCTCGCCGCTTTCAAATGCGGTATCCAATGCAGCTATGGCTTCAATCAGCTTGTCTTTGTTTGTTTGTGCATCTGTCACCGATGCTTTTGTCTGCATCGTGATGCGGGTCTTTTGCAAGTCATAAAGCAAGTACATCACTCCTGCCAAAATTAGCAGCACGCCAACACCGATAACAATTGTACTGATATTTGACGATTCATCTTGGGTGATGATCGGCGGCGTATTTGATTGGCCGTTGGGCGTAGGAAGCTGGCTGTCGCTGGCTAGCACAATTCCTCCAGAAACGCTGTAAGTAAATATATCTTCGGCTTGGATAGATTCTGTGACCGTATATCCAAGATAATTAATGTCTTCGCGCAGTTGATCAGATGCGGTAGGGAGTTGTGGGCTTTCGACCACTAATTCACGCTCTAAAGGAACCCAAAACACCATACGCGCCACTGGATATTCAAATCGTTGTGCTACTGTTACCTCGTCTTGATAACTTAATTCGTAAATAATTGAGAAAAACAAGCGACCACTGGGGCCGGGTAATAGAGGTACAACGCCTTGAAAAATGGGGCCATCTTCACTGGTATCTAATACCGCAATATCTTCTGGCAACAAACCAATGATGGGGGGTACTTGAATACGAGGATTAAGCGCGTTAGTGGGTAACGGGATGCTGAACGAATATTGTCCATCATACACGATTTGGTTGCCCTGATTAATAATTTCGATGGTATGCAAAACAGTTGCGGCGTTTTCTGTGGGTGACGCATCAAAAAATGTTTCGATAGTATTAAAGACCAACGCATCTCGATTAGGCGTAACTTCATATACAACTAAATCTATATTGAGCGTGCCCGTATCATCTAAATCGGCGGGCAAAAGATAGAAATTAGAGAATTGCCGAATCCCTGCATAGTCTACGCGCACATTCACTAAGCCAGAATTGATGTCAATATTTTCAAAATTAAATGTACCATCTGGGTTTGAGGTTAATGTGTCGTTAAAAAGTTCAATCGTTTGTGTGCCGTCTTGTGTTAAAAAAACAGCATTAACAACCAGTGATTCTGTAACAACAGTATTGCTGGTGGCATTGCGGATGATGCCAATAATATTAAATTGTTCGGGAATTTCGCGGGGTATCTCGGTAGAAATGGTAGTTGGAGAGGTTTGCTGTGAAGGTGTTTCTAAGCTGGCAAGTGCTGGGGTTGGGGTGTTGCTATTAACAACTCTGGTAGCGACAATTTCTGGCTCAGAAGACGTAGAAATGCATCCCGATACTACAGCCAAAAATAAAAGTCCAAACCCCAATAAACGTCCGCGCATTCTTGCCTATCTTTCTTAACTACAAACCAATACATTGCCTCATGATAGCGGAGCTAGAGCTGTATGAATAGGCTTATAGCACTTTCACAAACCCAAATTCAAGATAAGCACCTGCATCACTGATTCCATATTCTTTAAGCACGAATATGCTTCGATTATGCCGCTTCAGCTTTTTCTTGAGCGTGTTCCATTGAGACTTGCTTGGCTCGCCTTGGTGCCCATCTTCACGGTGAAAATAATCCACTGAAAAGATCACCCGAAACCGATGATCCTCATACTCGATCACATCAGATACATAGGTGAAGTCGGTATTGGGGTGTGACAATACCTCTTCAATAAATGTAGTTACATAATCCAGATGATGCGGGATAAAAGTTGGTAGTGGTTTCAAGCGAAGTCTCTTTCTAATTCAGCACAGCCCCTATAATAATGCCAATTAGCACCATAATCATACCCCAAGCAAGAAAAAGCGGGTCTCTAAACTGAGATGTAACATAAGTTTGCAGAAATGAATGTTTTAGGGGTATGTCAGAAGCAGCGATAGGTGACTCAAGTTGGGTATGTTGCGATGAATCCAAGAGTGCGCCAAGTTCATCGTGGGTATGCTTGCTCAATCGTTCGGTGCGTAGCTCTGACAAGACCAACTCTGAAGTAGACTCAGTGTTGATGGCCGCAATAAGACCCGCCGCAAGTGCTTGGGCGTGGGTTGGGCGTTCGGTAGGGTCCAAAGAAAGCACCTGTCGAAAAACCACATCTATTTTTTCCCAGTCTATATCATTGGGCAGGCCTATCAGATTTTGGGCTGCTTGGCTGGGCAACTGCCATTTGTTGGCACCAATGCGTTCTTGCAAAATTTGTTGCGCCTGATAGGGGCCGCGCACTACCTCATCATATTCATAGATAGGATGGCGACCTAGTAAAATTTCGTAGCACACCAGCCCAAAGCTAAAAATATCGGCGGCTGTGTTACTAGAAACTTCTGGTGCAATGTACTTGGGTGTACCAACACCACTGTGTGTTTCGGCTGCATTTAGCACTGCAATGCTAAAATCCAACAAATAGGTGCGATCCGCTTCGCCCATTATCTTCACGTTTTCAGGTTTAATATCCCGATGAACAATATCGCGATCATGGGCATACGACAACGCATCGGCGATATGTTGAATGATATGCGTTACACGCTTTGTAAACGGAATTTGATGGATGAATTGCGTATCAATCAAGTTTTTTAAGCTTGTACCACCGATATATTCCATCACAATATAGGGCCGTTCACTGATGGTGTTGGCTCCATAGAGTTGTGGGATATTGGGGTGCGAGTTGCCCAACTCGTTTAACGAGTTAATCTCGCGCTGAAAACGCTCTAAATGAAGGCTGTGGGCTGTCAAGATGGTATTCATAACTTTAAGTGCCACATCGCGTGGAATTTGACCATCACGGGCCAGCCATACCTCGCCAGTTGCACCCACGCCGATCCGTTCGGTTAAGGTATAGCGGTGATCAAATAAATGACCGACAATCAAGTTATACACAACCGTAAGCCTCATAGCACCTTGTTTTTGCTTCGATAATTATTATAGTCGAACGCGCCTGCTCGATTGGGTTGCCCATTGTTATACTGCATTGGCAGTTAGTTCAGCTAAAGTAGCATTAATCAGGTTTACTGCTTCCCGTAGCACACCTGCTTCAAAACTAAACGATGCGCCCGCAGTGGCATATAAGGTGGGCAAATCGGCAGTGCCACCCAGTTTTAACGCTTTCCGATAATTGGCTATGGCTTGTGACTGGTCTTGCAATGCATTGCGCCAGACCTGAACTGCACCCAGTTGCGCAATGCCATATTCAATGTAGTAAAATGGTGCTTGAAAGATATGCAACTTGCGATGCCAGCCCGTCATCATTTCGACCTCTAGCCCTTGCCAGTCTATACCACGCATAAAACGCTGCCACAAGCTGCCCCACATTTCATCACAATTAGTGGTGTCTTTTGCTAGTTCTGGATTGGTATAGACCCAATGTTGAAAACTATCTACTACTGACATATAGGGCCAAAAATATACGATAGATTCTAAGTGTTCGACTTGGGCCCGTTTTGCATCGGCAGATTCATAAAACCCGCTAGTTGCTTTGTTTAAATAAGGCATGGCCAATAGCTCCATCGCCATGGATGCAACTTCAGCAAACTCCATAGGTGGTTCGCGTTGATCACTATAGGGCCACTGCAACGACTCATACGCATGAAAAGCATGGCCGCCTTCATGCAACATCGTCTGCAAATCATCGTGTACCCCCACAGCATTCATGAAAATAAAGGGCTTCTGAACTACCTCTAATGTCGTACAAAAACCGCCCGGCGCTTTGCCTTTGCGATTATCGAGGTCTAACAAATCATTGCGATAGAGATCATCAAAGTAGCTGCCTAGAACAGGATCAACATGATGAAAAATTTGCCCGGCCCCAGCCATAAATTCGGACGTATTTTGAAACGGGCGCAACGGTTTGCGGGCTAGGGGATCTACATCCACATCCCACGGACGAAGCGAATCTAATCCCAACTGTGCCTGCCGCCGCTCATAATAGTGTTGGGCAACGGGCACAACCACTTCAGCAATGGCGGCATGAAAATTCATACAGTCTTGCGGGGTGTAGTCGAAGCGGGTCATATTTTGCCATTGATAATCACGGTAATTATCGAAACCCGCATTCTGTGCTATTTGCAAGCGTGTCTCTAAAAACTTGCCCCACAACTCGTTAAGGGCTGTACGATCTTCAAGCTGGCGGTTCAACATTAAGCGCCATGCTTGCTCGCGCTCTGCACGGTCGTTGCTTTGCAGAACAGTGGTCATCTGTGGCAGTGTGACCTCTTGCCCGTTCCATTCAATGGTCTGGGCAGCAATAATAGCGTCGTAGTCTTGCCCTAGCTTTTCTTGTTGCAATAACAAGGGAATGTTTTCGGTGCGAAATAAGGCAATGCTTGCCTTAATGCGTTTTAGAGGCAGTTCAAAATCATCAATATGAAGCCCACTATCGGCTATTTTTTGTTGCAAGGCATGGTGAAGCGGCTGTGCCTCTACAAAAACTGTTTCTAAAAAGCGATTTAGACGCTCAGAGGCAGTCTCATCATTGGTATCTTGCACCATTTTGAGATAAAGCCGTGTATATACCTCGCTTAGGGTATCGCCTAGCCGTGTATAGTCATGCATCCACTGTTTGAGTGTTTCGGATGATAGTGAGCGTGCTGCCAAATCATCAAAATATGGCTGTATTTGCTCCCAGTTCCAATCCATTATCTCAAGCGTCGAAGTAGGAAGGGTCTCAAACATAACGAATTTGTCCTCTGCTAAAACAACTGGTACGCTATAATTTAGCAATTATAGTCGTTATTTGTCGCTTCTTAAAACATCTACTATACTTAGGGCGATTTGACTGCTAAAAACTATAAAAATGTGCCCTAAACCTCTAAGGTATGTCATTAAAGCATACCATATAAAAGCGGTGCATTGCGTCAAATAAGCTGCTTTTATCCACAGTAACCAATGAGATATTGTGGTTTTTAGGACGAAATAAAGTTATTGCTATGACCCAAGCTTCGATGGAGTCTCTACTGTAAATGCCACCTCTTTTAGATGCGTTGATAAGTTATGTACCTTGGCTGGTTGCCAAGCAATTTGTAGATGACCCCGCTCCGCTTTCTGAAGCCCATACAGAACAATTTGAGGCTGCGGTTTTCTTTGCCGATATTTCAGGCTTTTCAAAACTGGCCAAGCATCTTTCTTCTTCTGAAGGGTCTGAAGGGCCAGAACACCTAACGGTTATGCTAAATCGCTATTTTGGGACGCTGATAGACTTGATCTGGCAGCACGGCGGCGATGTAGTGAAGTTTGCGGGCGATGCAATTTATGCGGTGTGGCCCACTATTGCCCACCAAGAAACACTGGCAGAAGTCACTCATGCCGCGCTTCAATGTGCTGTTGTCACCCAAGATCGTCTTAAAGACTATCCCTTAGAAACTGGTCATATATTATCTTTGCGAATTGGGATTGCAGCAGGTGTTGTGACAGCTACTACCGTGGGCGGTGTCTTGAAGCGTTGGGAACTGTTGTTGGTGGGCCGTCCTATTGGTCAGGTAAATTCGGCCAGTTCTTTGGCAGCACGCGGCGAAATAGTCATCGGCGATAGCGCCTATCAGTTACTTCAGTCGTATGCTCGCGCTGAGGCTATTGTTGCACCAGAAGAAGAACAACCTTTTTGGCGAGTTACAAAGCTCTTGCAACAGCGTTCTACCTTACCTATTCCGCAACCCCCGCTAAAACCAGAGGCTACTCGTGCATTAAATGGCTTTGTGGCTGGCGCAATTACGTCGCGCCTAAATGCCAATCAAGATGAATGGGTTGCCGAGAATCGGCGGGTATCGGTTGTCTTTATCAGCATTAGCGGTGTAACCCAAGCCACAACTGATGTAATCGATCACATGAACAACATCATGCGCTCGATGCAATTGGGGTTATATCATCATGAAGGTAGCGTGCGCCAGTTTATTATTGATGATAAAGGTACCGTTTTTATTGCGGCGTTTGGTGTCCCGCCATTAACCCACGAAGATGATCCCTTACGAGCGTTGCGGGCAGCCAACGATCTGCGCCAACGAATCAATGAATTAGGCTATGGCTGTAAAATAGGCATTTCTACGGGAATGGCGTTTTGTGGCCCAGTCGGCAATCGTATCCGTCGTGAATATGCGATGGTTGGTGATGTGATCATCTTGGCGGCACGCCTGATGAGTGTGGCCCCCGTCAATAAAATTTTATGCGACACAGCCACTTATCAACATGCACGGCATCAGATTCGCTTTAATGAGCAACCTGCCTTGCCACTAAAGGGATTTGATGAGCCAGTGAAGATGTTTATGCCTGTTTTTGAGGGTAAATCTACGTTGCCCGAAAGCCTTATTTTGGGACGCGAGGAAGAAATTGCCCAAATTGATGAGGTTCTTAAAGCAGTTCAGAATGGCGAGCCGCACACCTTGCTGATTAGTGGTGACGACGGCAGTGGAAAATCGGGCGTTTTAGAGACATTGGCGCTTCATGCACGGTCGGGCGGGTTTCGGGTGTTGTTTGGCAAAGGTGAGTTTGTAGACCGCACGTCGCCTTATCATGGCTGGCGCGACCCGCTTTCGACGATTTTTGAGGTGAGTAACCTCAGTAAAACACGCTCGCGCAGCCTCACTATTTTAGCCAAGTTGGCTATAGAGCCAGAGTTGTCGCGTTTGGCTCCGTTGCTCAATTCGATCTTGCCGCTTGATATACCCGAAAACGAAGAAACCAATGCTATGTCTGGCGAAACACGCGCCGAAAACACGCGCTGGTTATTGATGCAGATTTTGACCCTGCATAGCCGCAATCATCCGATGGTAGTGGTGTTAGACGATGCCCATTGGATGGATTCGGCATCGTGGGCATTGGCGCGGGCGGTGGCCCAGCGCATGTCATCGGTGCTGATGGTGCTGTCATTTCGTACCGGGAGCAAGCTGCCCAACGAAGCCGCACAACTTTTGGCTCTGTCCCAAACCAAAGAAATAGAACTAGAACCTTTAAACCGAAGTCGCACAGCAGAATTGATCAGGCAACGGCTGGGCGCGCTAACAGTGGCAGATCGCGTCGTAGATTTAGTCTATGAAAAAGCCAATGGCAATCTGTTATTTACGGATCAATTGGTCTATGCTTTGCGCGATGGTGGCTATGTAGAGACTGTTGATGGCGATTGTCATCTGCGACCTGAAATCGTCTCATTTGATCAGCTAGCAATTCCGCGTACATTGCGCGATGTAATGACCTCCCGCATTGATCGCCTGCCCCCCAGCTTGCAGCTGACAATTAAAGTAGCCAGTGTAATTGGCGAGTCTTTTTTACAGCAAACTCTATATGACATTTTTCCAATAGACAAAGACCAAGAACACGTTGAAAGCTATTTAGGCGATTTGGAATCGCTAGATTTGATCGAACCCGCTTCAACCGAAGGCGCATATCAATTTAAGCAACGCTTATTTCGTGATGTGGCATACGAGTTAATGTCATTCTTCCAGCGCCGCGAGTTGCATTTAGAAATAGCGAAATGGTTTGAGCGCAATTATGTTTATGATTTATCGCCGTTTCATGGTCTTTTAGCCCATCATTGGCAGCAAGGTGGTGACGGCTATGCTGCGATGAATTATCTCGAAAAAGCTGCCCAAAAAGCCATGGTTGATGGTGCGTATGCTGAAGTGATTGACTTTTTAGAGCAAGCCGCCCAATTGTTAGAGGGAACGAACTCTACGCGGCGTATTCGGTGGGCAGAACTGCTAGGCGCGGCTTATTGGGGCATTGGTGATTTGGATGGCAGTTGCACCGAGTCGAAGGAAGTTTTAGAGTCCCTCGCGTTTACATTGCCCAAAACGCCGCAAGCCATGCGCTTTGATCTGTTGCGTCAAGCCTTGCGCCAAGCTTTGCACCGGCTACTACCGCGTTACTTTATGGGTCGCCATTCAGATCGGCGTGAAATATTGTTGCAAGCTGTTCGATCTTTTCGTCGCTTGCAAGAAGTCTATTATTTTAAGAATAATGGTCTAGCGTCCTTGTATGCTGGCATCCGCATGTTAAATATAGCCGAGCAAGTGGGCGGTCAAAGCTCCGAGTTACATATTGCGCGTAGCAATATAGTGGTTAGCTTGGGTATTTTGGGCTGGCAACGGCAAGCCAAATATTATGCCGCTAAAGCTATACAGCAGTTGCAGCCACCGAAAGACCCTTTGACTACTGCTGCCGTTTATAGTCGCTTGGGGTTATATCATGCGGCTGGTGGTGAGTGGGATGTAGCCAGTAACTATCTCATCCATGCCAGTGGCTTATATCGTCAGCAAGGCAACAACGCGGGCACAGGCGAAAGCCTGACCCTTTTAGCATTTACGTTGGCATTGCAAGGTCAAATAACATTAGCGACCACCTATTTTGAACAACTTAACCAAGTGGCGGCTGTCAGCAGTAATCGTGAATATATGGCGTGGGCGCTAAGTGGTCAGGGGCTTTTGTCTACTTTGCATGGCGACTTTTCGCAGGCTTTAGAAGCGATCACGGCATCACAACAACTTTTACAAGATGCGACTGATCGCGCTTCTTACCTCAATAACTTGGGGCTTTTGGCCTTAGTTCATACCCATTTAGGCGATTTTGTAGCGGCTTGTGCAATTATCAAGCAAATAGATGATTTGCTCAATCGTCTAACTTTGCTGAGTTATATCGGTGCGGGAGCTTATGTCTATCGCACTTCGGCTCTATTAGTAATGCACCACCAAGACCCAACAACCGATCTCTCGAAAATTAAAGACTATTTGCAAGCATTATCTCGTTTCAGTAAAACGTTTCCCATTTTACGTCCGCGTTATTTGTTGTTGAAAGCAACAGCTCTGGCAACTCAAGCTGAAAACCCCAAACGGGTAGAGCAAACTTTACAAAAAGCCCTTAAAGCTGCTGAATCTTTGCAGATGGATTATGAAACTGCGGTTATTTTGTATCAATTAGGTACTATCGGCAACGATGCGTCGGCACGCCAAGCCGGTATTGAACGCTTGGCCACGCATGGCATCACCATTGCTAATGATGCCATGCCGATATTTTAGCAGCTATTATTGGCCTAGAAAAACCCGGCGTTGGTCGGATGTTAGTGGGCGTGTCACTAAATCTTGTGCATACACAAGCAACGCGTCTAAATCATTTTGGGTGTTAATAATGCGCGCTGTGCCAGTGCGGTTGTCTTCGGCAACACTTAATAGAATCTGATTGCCAACTGTGTTCCATTGAACATTGGTGGGCCGTGCTACGCCATCTAGTATCACCCGATACAATTCTATCCCACTAGCTGCCTCCCACACGCGCAAGGTCCCGTCAATGCTGCGGCTGAGGAAGCGTTGCCCATTAGGACTCCATAACACTTGTGGCACAGAATCGGTGTGGGCAGTAATTTGATAGACCAATGTGCCTGTTGTGCTGTCCCAAAGGCGTATAGTAGTATCGCGCCCGCTGGTTAAGATACTGGTTTCGTCAGGACTCCATGCTGCACTAATAATCCAATCAGTATGTCCGACGAGACTAAATAATAACTCGCCGTTGGTTGCATCATAAACCCCTGCAAAAGCCGGATCAAAGAAACCCGCGCCCCATACCAAAATTTGAGATTGATCTTGGTTCCATGTTGCGCCAAACGCAATCAGCAAATCGGTTTGCAATGACAAAAGCACAGTGCCTGTGTCTACATCCCACACTTGCACGGCCCCATCGTCGCTAGAGGCAAGAATTTGTGTGCCATCACTGCTCCAAAATGCTGAGGTTGTGCCTGTGCCGGGTACATCATCATCAGCTAAACGATAACTATTCGCAAAGAAATTGAGTTCTTCACCTGTAGCCACATCCCATACACGTATAGCTCCATCGTCGCTGGTGGTTAATAGACGGGTTCCATCTGGATACCATGCTGCCGACCATACTTTCCAAGGTTGCTCGTTATAAATATGTGTCAGACTCTGAAGGGCTTCACCCGTGTCTATATCCCAAATAATGGCCTGCCCATCGTCGCTACCGCTTAATAGGCGCGTGCCGTCATCTGACCAAACCAAGACCTCGACTGGGGCCGAATGCTCGATTAGGCTATGCACCAATGCCCTCGATTCAGCATCCCATACGCGCACAACTCCGCTATCATGTCCGGTTGCTACCAATGATTCTTGTGGATTCCAGATCGCAGCGAGTGTGCGGCCATCATCGCTATTAAAACGGGCGATTTCGCCATATTGCAAGCGCGATGGGTCTTCGATGACACGCCACATCCGCACCGATTGATCGCGCCCACCGATGCTTAACAGTCGTTGTTCGCCGCTATCCCAAATGGTGTTCACAATTCGGTCATGATGTCCGCGCAAGACACTTAAGATCGTATTGGTGATAGTATCCCACACGGCTATTGTCGAGGTATCTTCGGGATCGCTGGTTTCGGCTTGAATAGTAATGAAGCGTCCGGAGGGACTCCATTCAGCCATAATAAGCGTATCGGTTATAGCGAATATCGCTGTAAAGTTGGGCAAGGACAATTTTTCCCAATTGGTTGTATTCCAGAGTGTAATAGCACTGGACTGACCAAACGCCAATAGCTGCGAGCCGTCTGGATGCCACACCAATTGCTCGACTGCGCTACTATTGGGACGTAATGTTTGTACCATCTCACCGCTATGAATATCCCACACGATCACCTCTTCGCCAATTAGCGCAGCTACTAAATCGGTAGAAGATGCGCTAACCAAACGCAAGGCAACATCAGCACCAATATTGGCTAGGCTTTCTTGGGTGGCAGCATCCCACAGCATAACAGGCGTGTTGGTTGCCCATGTCAAAATATGCTGGCTATCGCTTGTCCACGCCACCAGATCAATTGTAGAACCTTGTGTTGTGATGATGGCACTTGCACTTGTGATAATATTTAGCAGATGTACCTGCTGATTGGCATCACGAGTAGCGAGCATTTGAGCATCTGGGCTAACTTGGGGATATGTACCATCCACTGCTGCCAGTTGTTCGCCATTGCTAGTCCATAAACCAGCGCTACCCCGATTAAAGCCGGGTGTTTCGACGCTCCATACCAAGAATGCCTCATGTTCATCTAGCCATGTTATGCCACGCACCGGATGTTGAAAAGCAGCCGATTGCTCCCAAACCATCTCTAATCCTTCATTGAGACTATAGAATGCCAAACGACCTCGATCATCACCCAGTAACACACCCTCTCCAGATGGAGCAAACGCAGCCGATAAGATAACAAATTGTTCGGTGGCAAGCTGCGCCAATGTTTCGCCCGTTTCAGCATCGGTTAGATAAAGTGCATCGCGCCCCCACCACAAAATATGCGTTTGATCCGGCGACCAGATTGCGCCAATAGTATTGGTGGCAGCAGGCAGATAGAGGGCCTCGTTGACGTTTTGTATGGCGACACTAAGCGCGAATTCGGCAGATGCAACATAAGGACGACTGCGTGGTATGAGGGCTTCTAGGGCCAAGTTCAGCGACACCATTGGATCGGTATCCAGATAATCTTCAACTAAATTAGCCAGCCGTTCAGATTCCTGAATAAGTTTTTGATCGCGTTCGGCAGCAGCTTCTTGGGCTAGCTCTAATTGGCGTTGTTGGTTTTCATTTTCCCGAATGGTAGACACCAAACCAATTAGTAATGCACCAACCAAGCCCAAGACCGCAACTGCGATTAGTCCAGTTGTGCGCTGGCGCTGGCGGCGATAGGTGCGCTCGCTAATGGTAATGAGTTCTTGGGCAGTAGGATTGAGAGCCAACCGGTGACGATGAGTGCGAATAACGTTTAGTTCTTCGGGCGTAAGCAGCGAGCGCACTTGTTGATAGTCTTTTTGCCGCCGATCTAAGAGTTCTTGTGTCGCCCGCAACGCGGCACTTTCTGGATCGACCTGAATTTGCAGCGCCAAATAGTCGTGCACCAATTCATAGGCAGGGCCGCGATCGGTGTCTAATACACGCAAAAGATGGCCTTCTCGCAACACCAACAACACATCAGCGAGATTAGTAGCCTTTAACCCACGACCTTCTAAGATAGCCGCTAGCTCATCAATGGTACGCACCGCACGGGTATTGTCATCGCGCACCAAATTTTCGATGATTACCCGCCCAATTTCGCGTTGTGTGGATGGCAAGCGTTCCAGCATCCGTTTCAAATAGCTCCCTAACACGCCCTCGGCTCCGCCTGCTGCTTCATAACTAGCTATGGCGATTATTTTCTCATTAGGACCAAGGCTTTCCACCAAAGCTGTACCCACCAATTGCAACTGGGGTGGCGCAATGGCGTTGTTCTCATCCATTAAATCGTTCAAAATGCGTTCGCTTAAACCATCTTCGTAATAATAGTTTTGTGCTTTGGCCGGTAGTAATAAGGCTCGTTCGGCCTCGTCACGGTTTAAACGGCGCAGCAAAAATTCACGCTCGAAGGGATGCTCAATATGGGGCTGAAAGCGAGCCACCATGCCAAAATATTCGGTACGCATGGCAAGAATAACCCTCACTTGCAGCAAGGGATCATCTATACAAGCTGCCAGATCGCGGATGAAGTGCTGGCGGTCTTCATCGGTAAATACATCGGTGAAAAAGGTCTCAAATTGATCAAAGAAGATAAAAACTTCGCGGGTAGGGCCTACAACATCAGCGACTATCTTCAATAGCGACGATAAATCAACCGAATCAGCGGCCTGATCGGTTGGCAATAATAAGCGTTTAAGAGCATCTTGTGGGCTACTGACCCGCACTGGGACATAAAGCGGCAAAAATCCCCCCGCTAACAAACGTGGCATTAAACCAGCCCGAATGAGCGATGTCTTACCCGCGCCACTTTCGGCATGAAGCACAGTGAACTTAGAGAATGGCGCACGCGCTAACATCGCATCAATAGCCGTCTCTCGCCCAAAGAATAGCCGATTATCTGAAATATCATACGACTCCAGCGCCTTATAAGGGCCTGCCATTGATTCGGGTTCAGCTTTGGCGCGCTCTTGTAGTGACTGCACATAATTGATGAGGGCTGAGGCCACGCCGAATTTTAGGCTACCTTCTTTGGCTTCGCGCAATGCCTCGCGCCCCCGACTAAGAAGGGACCGCACGCCCACTGCCACTGCTAACGGATAATTATCCTGTGCAGGGGCTACTTCATTCGAGACATCCACAAGCCCTTCGATAACAATAGCAGTCGCTTCTTCTGGGTCTAGCTCATCTAATGCTATATCGTTGGTCGTGCCACTAATTGCATCTTGTAGAGAGACATAGAAATCACTGGCGGTGGCATAGCGAAATTCTGGCTCTTTCCGCAATGCGCGTTGAATTACATAGTCAAGACTAGGCTCAAGATCAGGTATATAGTCCGTAGCAAGTGGTGGCGGCTCATCCAGATGTTTATACATAAGGCTAAAGGGGGTTTCGGCGCTAAAGGGTAAGCGTCCTGTTAGCATTTTAAACGTCATAATCCCCAATGCATAGACATCGGTGCGCCGATCAACAGGATCGGTACGCCATTGCTCTGGAGCCATATAGCCGGGCGTGCCCAGCACCATGCCCGTTAATGTCAGACCAATGCTTTCTTCTTTCCATTTGGCGATGCCAAAGTCAGTCAGGTAAGCACTGCCTTCTGTATCCAGCAAAATATTGGCTGGCTTTAGGTCACGATGAACGATCCCTAGCTCATGGGCATAATCGAGCGCATCTGTAATTTCTTTTAGCAGTTTCAAGGCTACATTTGCTGATAAACGCCCATTGTGTAACAAGTCATCAAGCGACCCACCCTCAATAATCTTCATGATCAGATACATCATGCTACCCAGTGTGCCAAATTCATAGACGGGCAAAATATGGGGATGATTGAGGCTTTGCATCAAGCGAGCTTCGCGCTCGAACCGCGCAATGCCATTATCAGACTCGGCGGTATGTTGCGACAAGATTTTGAGGGCAACCACCGATTCGTCGCTATCACGAATAGCACGGTAGACAGTGGCCATACCCCCTTTACCGATGCGTTCTTCAACAAGGCAACCTGCAATTTTTTGCCCGATCAATAATTCGTCGAAATTCTTGGTGATCTCGGCCATGCTTTTTGTTCCTTAAACTGGTTTTGGCTGCGCAATTTGGCGAATCAATGGTTTTGATAACTCGGCGACAGTTGGAATTAAAAATAAAATAACAATTATTCCCCATTGCTCAAGGGTGGGTATGACGGTTCCGATTGTATCCCACAGAAACGGCGCATATATCGTCAACGACAATCCTATTCCTGAGGGAATTACCGCATATTGCATATAGCAATTGCTAAAAATACCTAGCGATATATGCTGAGTATAGCTCAGAACATGAGCTATAGGCACGCACCAACTGCGTGCCCGATTCGTTCAGCGCTGGTATCGAGTCCAATAGCAAAAGCCGCGATGTTGTTCAACTTAGGTGTCGCTAAGACTTGGCTTTTTATTGGTTTCTCAGCGTTGCAATACCTCAGAAGCGTTAATATTATGCCAAGCTAACGATGTCGTTCAACATCCTTTCATATTGAACTGCCATAGGTAGAGCAGATATAATGCCTAGCATCTATTTGGCCAGCAACGAAGGGCTTGCGTCTTCGGCCGCTATGATGTTAACTAAGATTCAACATTTAGGATAAAAGGCCCATTTCAAACCAATTGGCTACATTCCCATGAAACGATTCATAGAAGGCGATTATGGCACTGGCAAAACCACCCGTGCCTTACAACATCTTACCGAGTATTTGGCAGCGAACTTGCCAGCTCATCAACTGTTGATTCTGGTGCCCCAACGCACACTTGGGCGTGTCTATCAGCAAGCATTGGCAGGCCTACCTTACGCGAATACAGCTTCCATCGAAATTGTAACAATCGGTGGCTTGGCCAAACGCACGATTGAACGCTTTTGGCCTTTATTATATGACAAAGCAGGTTTTGCTGCGTCAACGCCGCCCCATTTTTTGACGATTGAGACCGCGCAGTATCACATGGCACAGTTTATAGATGATGTTGTGATAACAGGTCGTTTTGATAGCGTCAGTATGGCACGAGCGCGATTAATTTCCCAAACACTCGACAATCTCTCTAAGGCAGCTATCAATCGCTTTAGCCTAGCAGAGGTGTCTGAACGCTTGCGCCAAGCATGGGGCGGCCATTCTAGCCGCTTTGAGGTATACGATGCGTGGTTGAGTGTCGCAGAAAATTTTCGCCACTATTGCTTGAAACATAACTTACTTGATTTTTCGCTGCAAATTGATTTGTTTGCCGAACATGCACTTACCACTCCACTGATCCAAGATGCCCTAAAACAGCGTTATCGGCACTTGATCGTAGATAACTTAGAAGAAAACAGCCCTATTGCTACAGACTTTATTCAGTGGTTGTTGCCGGATGTAGAATCGGCATGGCTGAATTTTGATTATGATGCTGGCTTTCGGTTGTTTTTGGGCGCAGAACCGCGCGTGGCTTACCGTTTAAGCGATTTATGCGACGAAACGGAGGTCTTAACAGCTTCATATATTATGACACCACCCTTAAAAGCATTAGAGCAAGCAGTTATGGCTGCTTTTGATGGCACAGAAACACTAAACCTGCCTGCTAAACCTATGAATGCTTTTACCTATGAATTGCACACTTTTTATCCCCAAATGTTGGAATGGGCAGTTAAAGAGATTTTAGCACTTATTCAAGCGGGAGTGCGCCCCTCTGAAATTGTGGTGGTTGCGCCGTTTTTAAATGATGCATTGCGTTTTGCAGTGATGAATCGTTTAGAGGCAGCTGGTGTGCCGATTGTGTCGCACCGACCCTCACGGGCATTGCGTGAAGAACCAGCAGCGCGGGCTATGCTCGCCCTGATGCACCTTGTTAACCCCCAAGAAACCACGTTGCCCCCTGCCGAAGACCTCGCCAATGCCCTAACAATATTGATTCCCGACTTAGACCCTATACGGGCGCGGTTGTTGGTCGAAATTGTGTATGGTGTGGGGCGTAAAGAACTTGGCGCTTTTGATGCAATTAATCCCACCATGCAGGCCCGCATTACCTATCAAGTAGGCGAACGTTATGAACAATTGCGGCGGTGGTTACTGGATCAACAAGCGCTGGTCGCTGAAACCACGCCCGATCACTTTTTGCGGCGCTTATTTGGTGATATGGCGGCCCAGCCGGGTTTTGGCCTGCAAACAAACTTTGATGCAGCTACCGTGATTAGCCAGATGGTGGATTCGGCTGCCGACTTTCGGCAATCGCTTTATCCGCAGGGGATAGACGATTGGTCGTTGGTATGGAGCGAGTATCGGGAACTAGTCAGCGAGGGGCTTCTGGCTGCTTTTCATCCGCAAAGCTGGCAAAAAGAAGCTGCCGATGCGGTTTTTATTGCGCCGGCCTATACTTATCTGATGCGAAACCGCCCTGTCACCTATCAATTTTGGTTGGATATTGGCAGCCAAGCATGGGGCGAACGCCTAGAGCAACCGCTCACTAACCCTTATGTGGTGCGCCGCGAGTATCCGGCCGGGCAAGTTTGGACAGATGAGCACGAAACCGCCAGCAGTTATGATGCTTTGCGAAAGCTAGTACTGGGCCTTATTCGTCGTTGTCGCCAGCAAATTTACTTGGGCATATCTGATTTAGGCGAACAAGGTTATGAACAACGTGGCCCCTTGTTGCATTTATTTCAACAAATTCTCAATCTCAGTGCAGAAACGACAACCGATTAATGAATGAGACATCTTTTAAATTTCGGGCCCAACAATGGGACATTATTAACTATCAGCGTGGATTGATGGGCATTTCGGCGGTGCCCGGCAGTGGCAAAACCTTCACGCTCTCTCATTTAGCGGCCCAGTTGGTACAACGTCTCAGCGAACGCAACTTTAAAAACGAGCGCGAAGTTCTGATTGTGACCTTCACCAATTCTGCGGTCAACAGCTTTAAATCGCGTATTGCAAAAATTTTAGAAGAAGAGCGCGGCCTATTGCCCTATACAGGCTATCGGGTACGGACTTTGCACGGTTTAGCCCATGATATTGTGCGCGAGCGCCCCACCTTAGTCGGGCTGGCCGAAGATTTCCGCATTGTAGACGAGCGCACCGCGTATCTCATTCAAGCCGAGTCAATTACAGCCCAATGGCCGCGCTGGAGCCGTAAATTAGAATGGTATCTTGATCCCGATCTAAGCGATCAGTCACTAAAGCAAGTGATGAACCGCGACCTGCCACTGTCAATTGAAATGATGATCCAGCAGTTTATTAGCCGCTGTAAATCGAACCGCATTATGCCCGACCAATTGCTAAAGTGGGTGAAAGATGGCGATCAAGACTGGGCTTTAATTCAGTTTGCCGCCGCTGTCTATGATGACTATCAACGTAGCTTGACCTATCGGGGTGCAGTGGACTTTGACGACTTGGTACGCTTGGCGATTATTGCCCTAGAAGGCGAAGCCAAATATTTGGCACGTTTGCAAGAAAAATGGGTTTATATCTTAGAAGACGAAGCCCAAGACAGCAGCCGCCTGCAAGAAGACATGCTACAATTGCTCTCTGATGGGCGTAACTGGGTGCGTGTCGGCGACACCAACCAAGCTATCAATACCACCTTCACCACTGCTGATCCGAGCTTTTTGCGCCAGTTTTTAGCCCGTAATGATGTGCAAGAACGCCAACTGACAACCTCTGGACGATCATCACAAAAAATCATCAACCTTGCTAACGAGTTGGTGCGTTGGGCTGTACAGCGCCATCCAGTGAAGTATCTACAAAACAATGTTTTCTATGATATACACATTAATCCGACCGAACCCGGTGATACCCAGCCCAATCCTGACGATGCCTATTCCAACATTTATATTCAGCCATTTAGCAATGCCTACACCCCCGATGAAGAAGTAGAGCAGGTGGTGTCGAGCTTGGTGCGGTGGTATCGGCAGAATCCTGATAAAACAGTGGCGGTCTTGGTTCCAGAAAACTCGCGTGGCTATCAAATTGCCGAACGACTACGCAACCTAGAAATTGATTTTGAGGAACTGTTGCGTAGCACCAGTGAAACCCGCTATACGGCCCAAAAGCTGATGCTGGTGTTAGACTATCTCACCGATTTACGGCGTGGCAGCAAGCTGGCCCATATTTATCATGATGTATGGCTACAAACTATCTCTGGGCTTGAAATGCCTGCGGACAACGAAACGGATCATCCAGCTCAATATCTCTTGCGGCTATTACAAAATCATCAACAATTAGAAGCGCTTATATGGCCGGTGATGGGCCACTGGCAAGATGAACTGCATAGCGATATTGATGAATTGTGGCTGGCCGATTTTGAGCAATTTATTGAGACCGTGAGGCGCTGGCTAGACGCAATTGTGTTACCCATTGATCAACTGGTCTTGACCATTGGTGGCGATATTTTTCGTGATGCAACCGACATTGCCCTAACCTATAAAATTGCGGCGGTCTTAAAAGGCATTGCCCGCGACAATCCTAGTTATCGTTTGGTGCAGTTTACGGAAGAGTTACGACGCATCGGCAGCAACGAACGTCGCTTTTTGGGCTTTGACGATACCCAAAATGGTTATGAGCCAATGCCGGGTAAAGTTACGATCAGCACCATGCACGCCGCTAAAGGCCTAGAATGGGATCGGGTCTATTTAATGTCGGTCAACAATTATAGTTTTCCGTCGGCGCTGCCCACCGAGACCTATATTGGCGAACGCTGGTTTCTACGCGATCAATTGAACCTAGAAGCTGAAGTAATGACGCAACTAGACGCGGCTTTCTCGGCAAAAATGACGGATTATCGGCTTGGCGAAGCATCTGAAAAAAGCCGCTTAGATGTCGCTGCTGAACGCTTGCGCTTATTGTATGTGGGGATTACGCGAGCCCGTTCAGAATTGATTATTACATGGAATACGGGGCGATTTTGGCAGAAAGGCGGCGATAATGTAAAACAGCCAGCGTTGCCACTTTATCACCTGAGCGAGGTGATTGCAGATGTCTAGGAATGGTATGGGGCCACTAGCGCAGCTGCCCGAAGGGTTTCAGTTTAGCCAGTCAAAACTGCAAGATTTCTTAGATTGCCCACGCCGCTTTTATCTGAAGTATATTGAAGGGCAACGCTGGCCTGCACCCATCACCGAGCCACAACAACAATTTGAAGATACCCTGCGTCAAGGCCAAAATATG
>CAZLPC010000001.1:0-3209 GCA_964561305.1 uncultured Anaerolineae bacterium | reverse complement strand
CATTTGGCGAAACTTGCTTTTGCACTTGTTGAGCAGCATTTATTGGGGGTTCCTGCCCAACAAGTGCAAAAGCAAGTTTCGCCAGATGATCAGCAATTAAAAGATTGGTGGGCCGAATACGAGCATCAGTTTAAGACAATAAGCGACTTGTCTACCCGTTATCCAGAAATGATGTTGTCTATCTTGATAGATGGGCATTCTCTGGTGGCAAAATTCGATGTAATCGCCATAGATGAACAGCAGAACCTTATCGCTATTGACTGGAAAACAGGCAAACTGCCGCCATCCGTTCAGCTTGAAAAACGAATGCAAACATTGGTTTATTTAGCGGTACTCTATCGGGCTGCAAAGGCGCTTACTGGTCAACAGCCACAATCCATCACCCTGCGCTATATTAGCCTAGAAACTGGTGAAGTGCAAAGTTTTAATGTAACGGCGCTAAATATTGCTGGTATTGAAGCACAAATTGTAGATGTAATAGAAGCTATTGGCGCAAGCTCGTTTGAGAAAGTTGCGGATGAACGCCCTTGCCGTTATTGCGTGTATCGTGGGTTGTGCGGACGTGGTACAACACAGCTAGAGCAAGCTATTGATCTACCAACACTGGCTGAAAATGGTGAACTTTTTGATTGGTTTAATGATGCCGATAGCCAAACAGTGGAGTTTTAGATGATTGATCAGTTGGCGCTGCCCGGTGGCCCATTGCCCGAAGAACTCATCAATTGGCTGCATACTCGCGGCTATCAGACATCAGAAGCCATTGCTGGCTTTTTGTCGCCCGATGCCTATTATCCTGCTTTGCCGACCGTGATTCCAGATATTGAGGGTGCAGCCCAAATGTTGGATGAGGCACTACGGAGCAATGCCAAAATTCTAATTTGGGGCGACTTTGATGTGGATGGACAAACAGCCACCACTATGCTGCTTGAAGGACTTCGTTTGCTGGGTGGCAATGTGATTTACCATATACCCGATCGTGTAGAAGATTCGCATGGGGTACAAGTCGAAAAATTAGCCAAGCTCATTGATGAAGAAATTCCAGACTTGTTATTGATTTGCGACACAGGCTCGGCAGAAAATGTGGGCGTAGAATATGCCAAAAGCAAACGCCTGACTGTGGTCATAAGCGATCATCACGAAATCGCCGATCCACCCCCGCCTGCTGATTATTTGGTAAACCCATTACGCTTACCAGAAGGCCACCCCCTGCGAACGCTATCTGGCGCGGGGGTCAGCTTTCTATTGTTACAGGTCTTGTTTGAGCGATATGGACGGGCGGGTGATGTCAATCGCTATTTAGACTTATTAGCATTGGGCTTGGTGGCCGATGTTGTAGACTTGGTGGGTGATACACGCTATTGGCTACAGCGCGGTATGCAAGCCCTTAAAGGCACAAAGCGCCCCGGCATTATTGCTATTTGCCAACAATTCGAGCTAAACACCACCTATCTAAGCGCCCAAGATATCGGCTTTAAGATAGCGCCTGTTTTAAACTCGTTAGGGCGTTTGGCATCGGCAGATATGGCCGTCAAGCTCCTTAGCACGACCGATATGACCGAAGCGATGGTGCTGGCGGCCGAAGCCCGCAGCCTAAACGACCAACGCAAAATGATCACTGACCAAATGACGCAATCGGCCATTGAAATGATCGAAAGCGATCCTAGTCTGCTGAATTCGGAAGCGTTGGTACTCAGCAGCCCCAACTGGAACGGCGGCATTGTGGGTATTGTGGCGGCCCGACTTTCTGAACGCTATGCCAAACCTGTTGCGCTGCTCGTAGAGTCAGAAGATGGCAGTGCGCGGGGATCAATTCGGGCTTTGCCGGGCTATCATGTTAGCCATACACTCGAAAAAACAGCCACTATTCTCGAAAAATTTGGGGGCCACGAACTAGCCGGCGGCCTCAGTGTGCCTGCCGAACATCTACCCAAACTGCGCCGTTTACTTTCTGAGGCGTTTAAAGCGACCGCACAGCCTACTACTGAAACACGCAAACCAATTGCTGCTACGTTGCCCCTAGAGCGTCTGACCCTCGACTTTGCCTATCAACTCCAGCGCCTAGAACCCTTCGGACAAGGCAACCCCATGCCTTTATTTGCTTCACAACAGGTGCAAGTGGCCAGCAGTGCAAAACTGGGACGGACTGCCAAGCACCGCCGGCTTACTTTGCAAGATGCGGATGGGGTGCGCCGTCCGTTTTTTTGGTGGAACAGCAGCGAAGCACCAGAACTAGATGGTGTGCTAGATGTGGTCTATTCCATCAGCATATCGCGCTTCAAAAGCAATGAAGATGTACAACTAACTCTAGAAGATTGGATACAAGTTACGCCGCCTGTTCCTGATAATGTAGCTGCGTTGGACGACATTATTGATTGGCGTAACTTGGCCCCGACAGTTGCGCTAAGAAAAATCGCACAAGAAGAAAGCAGCTATGTAGTGTGGGCCGAAGGTTTACCGGCGAAAGATTCACCCGGAGTTGGGCGAAGCGATCTTCAACCCCAAACTGCACTTTTAATTTACACTGCTCCCCCATCAAATATTGTTTTAGAAGACGTTTTAGCGCGGGTTCAGCCCCAGCGGGCCTACCTATTGGCCACACCACCCTCGATTACCGATAGCACCGCATTTTTGCAAGAGCTATTTGGCCTGTTAAAGACAGTCATCCGCAGTATGAAGGGCGAAACATCACTGAAACAGCTTGCCGAGCGCCTTGCTACTACCGACGATTTGATCAAAATAGCCCTCGAATTTATGCGCCACCGTCGCCCTCTGGCTATTGAAATTGGGAAGCGCGGCAAAGTGACCGTTCGTGAGACCGATCAACCGACCACTGCTGATCACGAAACTGTGCAACAGTTGTATCGGCGTTTTGAGTATATGTGGGGAGAGATCGCTGCTTATCGGCGTTTTCTGAGCCGTATCGAATGGAACAGCATCCATGACAACGACATACAAAATTCCCAAACAGACGACACGCATTGAGTATAGAATATCTAATTCACGCTTTTATACGACTATTGGGCGGGCTGATAGCGTAGAGGTTGCGCGGGCGTTTATCCATAATATCCGCGCCGAAATGTCCGATGCCAGCCACCATGTCTATGCCTACATTATTGGGCACGGCAGCAGCGTAATTGAAGGTATGAGCGATGATGGCGAGCCATCGGGTACATCGGGCCCGCCAACACTTGCCGTACTGCGGAGTTCGG